>DATILB010000164.1:0-14586 GCA_035477015.1 Nocardioidaceae bacterium
GGTGTCGGTGCACGGTGTAGTTCAGGGTGTCGGCTTTCGGCCGCACGTCTATGCACTGGCCCGCTCCCTGAACCTCAACGGCTCCGTATGGAACACCGGGAACGGCGTCGAGGTCGAGGTCGAGGGCGACGAACCCGACGTCCAAGCGTTCTGCCTCCGCATCGGGTCGGAGGCGCCTCCGCTGGCCCTCGTCGAAGACGTCTCCTGGATCGAGCTGCCCCTCGCTGGCGGCACGGGCTTCACGATCCGCGAGTCGGAGCACGCCGAGGGGCGGACCTTCGTCTCGCCTGACGTCACCCTCTGCGATGACTGTCTCGCCGACCTGTTCGACCCGGCCAACCGTCGCTCCCGGCACGCGTTCGTCACCTGCACGAACTGTGGCCCGCGCTTCACGATCGTGACCGGGCTGCCGTATGACCGGCCCGCCACGACGATGGCGGACTTCCCGATGTGCCAGGCCTGCGCGGCCGAGTACGCCGACCCCGCAGACCGACGCTTCCATGCGCAGACGGTCTGTTGTCCTGACTGCGGACCCCAGCTGCGGCTCGTGCGGCCGCACCGCGACACCACGTACGCCGACGACGCGCTCGCGGAGGCTCGCCGGCTGCTGGCCGACGGGGCCGTCCTCGCGGTGAAGGGCATCGGCGGGTACCACCTCGCCTGCGACGCCACGAACGAGCAGGCGGTCGGCACGCTGCGCAAGCGCAAGCAGCGCGGCGACAAGGCCTTCGCCCTCATGGTCGCGGACCTCGACGAGGCCAGGGAGCTCGTCGAGCTAGACGACGCGACAGCAGCTCTCGTCGCCTCCCGCTCCCGGCCGATCGTGCTGGCGCAGCGACGCCCCGGCACGGTCGTCGCCGAATCCGTGGCGCCGGGCAGCGCGGACCTCGGCATGATGCTCGCCTACACACCGCTGCATCACCTGCTCCTGGGACTTCCTGGTGACGCCGCCGGACCGCGGGTGCTGGTGATGACCAGCGGCAACCTCTCCGGTGAGCCGATCGTCATCGACGACGACGAGGCGATGGCGCGGCTCGGGGTGCTCGCCGACGCGTGGCTCGCCCACGACCGTGGGATCCACGTGCCGTGCGACGACTCGGTGACGCGGATCGTCGACGGCGTCGAGTCACCCATCCGGAGGTCCCGCGGACAGGCCCCGCTCCCCCTGCAACTGCCGTTCGAGGCACCTCCCTCGCTGGCGGTCGGCGGCGACCTCAAGAACACTTTCTGCGTGGCCGAGGGACGCCTGGCCTGGATGTCTGCGCACGTCGGCGACATGGACGACCTCGCGACGCTGCGTGCCTTCGACACGGCAGAGTCCCACCTTGAGCTCCTGACCGGCGTCACGCCCGAAGCGATCGCGGCGGACCTGCACCCGGCGTACCGCTCGCGCGGCTGGGCCCTCGACCACGCCGCAGGTCGGCCGGTCGAAGGCGTGCAGCACCACCACGCCCACGTCGCGTCGACGATGGCGGAGCACGGCGTGACCGCGGACCGGCGCGTGATCGGGATCGCCTTCGACGGCACCGGGTACGGCGACGACGGCGCCTCATGGGGCGGCGAGTTCCTGGCCGCGGACTACGCCGGCTACGAGCGACTGGCCCACCTCCCCTATGTCTCACTGCCCGGCGGCGACGCCGGCGTCCGCAACCCGTACCGGATGGCCCTCTCCCACCTGCGCAGCGCGGGGATCGACTGGGACGACAAGCTGCCCTGCGTCCGAGCCGCCGCGGAAGGCGAGCTGGCACTGCTGGACCGTCAGCTGGAGACCGGGCTGCGCTGCGCACCGACGTCGAGCATGGGCCGGCTCTTCGACGCCGTCGCCTCCTTGTCCGGCATCTGCCACCGGATCGGGTACGACGCCCAGGCCGCGATGGAGCTCGAAGCTCTCGCGCGCCCCCACGGACACGTTGATGGCTACCGTTTCGGCGACGGGCTCGATCCCGGACCCGTTCTCTCCGCGGTGGCCGACGACGTGCGCACTGGAACGGAGCTGGGACTCGTGGCGGCACGGTTCCAGCACGCGGTGGTGACCCTCGTCGCCGAGGTCGCGCAGCAGTTGCGCGATGAGACGGGGCTGCACACCGTGACGTTGAGCGGCGGGGTGTTTCTCAACGCGTTCCTCACCCAACAGTGCGCAGCAGCTCTGGCCGAAGCCCGGTTCGAGGTGCTGCGTCACGTCAGGGTTCCCGCGAGTGATGCGGGGATCGCACTCGGACAGATCGCGGTGCTCGCGCATCGCGACTCATCGGAAGTGAGGCGACAGTAGTCGCCAGAAGTGGAGACGTCATGTGCTTAGCGGTGCCGGGCCAGGTCCTGGACATCACCGAGAAGGACGGGACACGCATCGCCCAGGTCGACTTCGGCGGTGTGACCAAGGAGGTCTGTCTGGAGTACGTCCCGGACCTCCAAGTGGGCGAGTACACGATCGTGCACGTCGGCTTCGCCCTTCAGCGCCTCGACGAGCAGTCGGCGCTGGAGACGCTGGAGGTCTTCCGGCAGATGGGCGAGCTCGACGCTGAGTTCGGAGACCAGTGGGGTCGTGCGGCGGAGCAGGCCGGTCTGCCGCGCCCCGACTTTGACAGTGACATAGACGGCGACAGGAACGGAGGCGTGCGATGAAGTACCTGGAGGAGTTCTCGAATCCCGAGCTGGCCAAGCGCCTGGTCGACGACATCCATGCAACGGCCACCCAGCCCTGGGCGATGATGGAGGTCTGCGGCGGACAGACCCACACGATCATCAGGCACGGCCTCGACCAGCTGCTGCCCGAGGGCATCGAGCTGATCCACGGTCCCGGCTGTCCGGTCTGCGTGACGCCGCTCGAGGTGATCGACAAGGCGTTGGAGATCGCCGGGCGACCGGACGTCATCTTCTGCTCGTTCGGCGACATGCTCCGCGTCCCCGGCAGCGAGAAGGACCTGTTCAGGGTCAAGAGCGCCGGCGGCGACGTACGCGTCGTCTACTCGCCTCTGGACGCACTCAACCTGGCCCGCGAGAACCCGGACAAGCAGGTGGTGTTCTTCGGGATCGGCTTCGAGACCACCGCACCACCGAACGCGATGACCGTCTACCAGGCCAAGAAGCTCGGCATCGAGAACTTCAGCCTGCTGGTCAGCCACGTGCGCGTGCCACCGGCGATCGAGGCGATCATGACCTCACCGGTCTGCCGCGTGCAGGCCTTCCTGGCCGCGGGTCACGTGTGCACCGTCATGGGCACGCACGAGTACCCCGTGCTGTCCGAACGCTTCAAGGTGCCGATCGTGGTCACGGGATTCGAGCCGCTGGACATCCTCGAAGGCATCCGGCGCGCGGTTCACCAGCTCGAGGAGGGCCGGGCCGAGGTCGAGAACGCCTACCCGCGCGTCGTCGCACCCGACGGCAACCCGGTGGCGGTCAAGATGCTCGAGGACGTCTTCGAGGTCGTCGACCGCTCGTGGCGCGGCATCGGGATGATCCCGCAGAGCGGCTGGAGGCTCTCGGACAAGTACCGCGCGTACGACGCCGAGGACCGCTTCCAGGTGGGCGACATCACCACGCAGGAGTCGGCCGACTGTCGTAGCGGCGAGGTCCTGCAGGGCCTGATCAAGCCGCACGAGTGCGCTGCCTTCGGGACGCTCTGCACACCCCGAAACCCGCTGGGCGCCACGATGGTGTCGAGCGAGGGAGCCTGCGCGGCCTACTACCTCTACCGGCGCCTCTCGATCCCCCAACAGCAGACCCAGCAGCCAGCCGTCCCGGCGACCGCTCAGGAGGTGACTCCCGTTGGCTGAGCCTCTCACCCTGATGGACACGCCGAGCTTCGACGGCTGGACGTGTCCGCTACCGCTGCGGGACAGCCCCACGATCGTGATGGGGCACGGCGGCGGCGGGGCGATGTCGGGCGAGCTGGTCGAGCACGTGTTCCTGCCGGCTTTCGCCGACGCTGCCCTCGAGCAGCTCGGTGACTCGGCCGTGCTGGAGTTCGCGGGAGGCCGGCTGGCCTTCTCGACAGACTCGTTCGTCGTACGCCCGCTGTTCTTCCCGGGCGGGAGCATCGGCGACCTCGCGGTCAACGGGACCGTCAACGACCTGGCGATGAGCGGTGCGCAGCCGCTGTTCCTGTCGGTGGCGTTCATCCTCGAGGAGGGCACCGACATCACCAAGGTCGGTGCCATCGCCGCCCGCATCGGCGAGGCCGCCAAGCGTGCGGACGTGCGCATCGTCACGGGCGACACGAAGGTCGTCGAGAGCGGTCATGGTGACGGCGTCTACGTGAACACGGCCGGGATCGGCATGGTGCCCGACGGAGTCGACATCCGACCCGACCGGGCCAGACCTGACGACGTCGTCATCATCAGCGGCGACATCGGCGTGCACGGCATCGCGATCATGAGCGTGCGGGAGGGCCTGCAGTTCGGGGCCGACATCGAGAGCGACTGCCAGCCCCTCAACGGCCTGGTGAAGGCGATGCTCGAGGTCACCACGGACCTGCACGTCCTGCGCGATCCCACGAGAGGCGGCGTCGCGACCTCGCTCAACGAGATCGCGAAGGCTTCCAAGGTGGGCATCGCCCTCGACGAACGTCTGCTGCCGATCCCCGAGGTGGTCGCCAACGCCTGCTCGTTCCTGGGCCTGGACCCGCTTCAGGTGGCCAACGAGGGCAAGCTGCTGGCGATCGTTCCGCCCGAGCACGCCGACGCGGTGCTGGCTGCGATGCGGGCCCATCCGGCGGGTGCGAACGCCACGATCATCGGGAAGTGCGTCGAGGAGCACATCGGCATGGTGTCGACCGTGACCGGCTTCGGCGCAACTCGGGTGGTCGACATGCCCATCGGTGAGCAGCTCCCCAGGATCTGCTGAGCCATGAAGTTCCTCGTGCTCTGGCATCTCGAGCAGTCGCTGCTCTCTGACGCGATGGTGCGCTCGATCGCTCGGATGCCGGAGTACGGCACCCGCCTCCAGGAGCAGGGCAAGGTACTGATGAGGTACCACATCGTCGGTGCTCATGGAGGCGCCTGGATCTACGACGTGGCGTCCCACGAGGAGTTCGAACGGCTCCTCGCGATGGCCCCGGTCTTCAACTTCTCCCGCTACACCGTGCATCCACTGGCAGACATGACGGGAAACAACGATGACAGCTGACCTCAACCCCCGACTTGTGTCGTACGACGAGCTCGGGACCTACCGGCACCTGCTCATCAGCGAGCGGCTGCGACACCGGCGCCGCGAGCTCGGGCTTACCCAGAAGGAGGTCGTTGCCCGCCTGCGCAGGATCGGCGTGGCCACCACGAACAAGGCGTTGTCCAGCCTCGAGCACGGCGCCGGCCTCGACGTGTGCAAGCTGCCCGAGATCGCGCGGGCGCTCGACTGCTCGCTGACCTACCTCGTCGGGCTCAACGACGACCCGACGAGCTGGGAGCCGGACTTCGACCACTGGCCCGGCCGCCGACGCCCACAACCCAGCGTCGTACGACAGAGCGGCACGCCCCAGATCCTGGGGCCCCTGTCCTAGGTCACGTCCTGACTACATCTTCCGCATCCGCATGTAGCGCTTGATGTCGGGCCAGGTGAGGGCACCAATGACGACCGCACCTCCTGCGACCAAAGCGCCCAAGGCTTTCAGCACCACGTGATCCACCTCCTCCTGATCATTGCCTGATGCGCGTGCGCAGGCGCTCGACCTCGCGCTCCACGACTTCGAGGACCAGCGTGGCCGCCGGTTCGACGGCTGCTGCTACTTCGTCCGACAGTCCGATGCCGTCGTCGACGGACACGGGCTGAACACCGACCACGAGAATGCGGTCGACCTGGCCACCGAGCGTAGGGACAAGCTCCATCACCCCTCCGGGTGAGAGGTCGTGCGGGTCCAGCATCACCTCGGGCAACACGTCATCGTCGTGCACCCGCGGAGGAACGTCCGGCTCGATGACGTACAGCGACCCTGGTGGGCCCTCCTGGCGCGAGACGGTGTCGACCAGCACGAGTACGTCGTACCCGTTGAGCAGCTCGTAGACCAGGTGCACCGACCGGATGCCGTAGTCGACGACCTTCACGCCCTCGGGAACCTCGTGCCGGCCCTGGTATCGGCTCAGTGCGGCCGCAACCTCCACGCCGAACCCGTCGTCGGACTTGAAGATGTTGCCCACACAGGCGACCAGCACGTCGTCCATCAGTGGTTCACCTCCGCCAACGGCTCGACCTCGTCGGGTGCGAAGTAGAGGAAGCGGCCGTGCGCCATCTTGAGGTCCCAGCCCGGGTCGGCGTCGACCGTCACCGCGAGGTGCTGCTTGCCGTCGACGTCATTGAGTACGGCGGCGACTGTGGCGGTGTGCCCGGCGAGGAAGAGGTCGTAGGCGTCCGCGCGCCGAATGCCGGGCCGAAGGATGACCCGAGTCCCCTTGCGGACTTCGATGTCACCGATCAGCACGCTGTCGTTCTCGGGGTCCACCGACGAGTCCGCCCCGGGGTCCCACCAGGGAACGTCGAGAACCTCCGGCTCGGGCTTCGGCTTCAGTGCGGTCATGGAGTCGAGGTAGCGGACCGTCCCGTGCAGCCGCTCCCAGAGCTCGGGCGGCATGTCGTCGACCTCGCGGAGCAGCGCGGCGGCGCGCGGATCTGTGCCGCGGACCTCGCGTTTCTCCTCGTCGGAGAGGGTCATGGTGCGCAGGCTGAGCAGCTCATCGATCTCGAGCGCGTCGAAGAACGTCGACTCGCTCTGCGGGGCGAGCTCCGGGTGGTCGTAGAGGATGATCGGCGAGCTGAGCACGATCGCATCCTGGCCCGAGGGGCCTGCCAGGACCGGGAAGACGCCCTCGCTCGCGCAGGCCGCGACATAGCCCTTGGCCCATTCGGGCGGTTCGAGCTGTGAGACGAAAGCCGCGTTGTCGAGCTCGAGCAGCAGGTGGCAGGCGACCAGGGCGCGACGCAGCCAGGCCGGGCGGTCCGGTGAGGGCTCCACGCTCGGGGCGGTCGTGTTCAGGACTCGCAGGGACACGAGCGTCACGGAGTACGGCGACACCAGGCGCTCGACCCCGACCACCAGCCTGAAGGACAGCGGCTCCCGTACGCGCACGAGCCGTCCGTTGACGACGTCCTCGGAGTCCGTGCCGCCCGACACCTCGAAGGTGTGCTCGTGCGAGCCGCTCAGGTCGACGTCGACGACCCGCTCGACCTCACAAGCCTCGTCCCACGGCAGGTAGACCGTGTCGCCCGCGTCGAGCCGCTCGACCCGGGCGCCCGCCGCGTCTTCGACGTACCGCCGCTGGACCTGGAGGAACCGCACCGTCACTCGCATCGAGGTGGTGGGGCCGTCGAGTACGACGTCGGTGCGGTTCCAAGATCGTTCGGAGTCGTCGATCGCGACGGCGTCCTCCGGCATCAGCACGCCCCACTGCCAGCGAATCGCGTTCTTCGACGAGCTCGACCGGTACGGGTAGAGGACGTATCCCTCGTAGAGGACCGCGTCCGCCACCGCACGTGCCGACTCGAAGGGGTTCATTCGCCGGCCTCACCCATCAGCTGCTCCATGACCTCGTCCCAGCCGATCAGTCCGTGCCTGCCGCGGTACGCCGAGAGCCGGTCGTAGGTCGAGCGCCGCATCCGCAGCCACGCCTGCCCCGGGAAGTGGGCGTCCATCGCCTCACGCCAGACCGACACGGGGAGGCGCACGTTCGCCTCCTTGTGCCACGGCACCGGCTGCACGGCGATCGACCCGGCCGACCCGGTGAAGACCGTCCCGCTGAACAGCAGAAGGAGGGGTACATCGCCGTCCTCCAACCCGGCGAGGTACTTGTGCGCGGCCACCTCGACGTCGTAGCTGACCGGCATCGACAGGTCGAACGTGCACTCGTTCTCGAAGCCCGGCAGCACCTGGGAGAGGAAGGCCAGCTGCATGGGCTGCATCGTCGTACCCCAGCGGCTCCGGTCGCCGAACAGGTCCACCACCTTGTCCGCCTCGGCATCGGAGTAATGCCGGCGCAACGGCTCGATGCGCACCTGGCAGCGCAGCACGACCGCGTGCACGCGCTCGCCGGTCCGTTCACTGGCCCGCATCTTGAGGATCACTGTGGGTCCGGCCGCGTAGCGGTCGGCGACTACGTCGACGCCACTGAAGTCGATGTCGGCCATCTGCTGTGGTCTCACTGCCTCGGTCATGCGGCACCTGCTCGCGGCACGGCCTCGCCGCGTTCGTCGAGGTTGGAGAAGAACTCGTCGATCGCGTGCCAGACCTCGGTCCCGCCACCGAGACCTGTCCAGTACATCCGCACGACGCCGACCAGCTCGTAGCAGAGGTCGATGGGTACGAGGTGGCAGGTGAAGCCGTCGTGGCGCTTGCGGAGCAGGACAGCCTCGACGTCGGTCTCGATGGCGTCCAGGACCGGGTTCTCGGCTGCGATCTCCGCCCAAGCGGCAAGGTCGAGCAGTGACTCGGTCGCGCCGCCGGGCCCGGGGTAGAACGCGAGGAGGTCCTCGGCGCCGGTCTGACGGAAGAAGAAGGCCAGGTCCACCGGGATGCGCAGTGCGTCCCACTGCACCTCGTTGAGCGAGAGGTCCTCGACGATGCGCACCTCCTCGCCCACGCCGCGGTAGCGCCCGCCACCTGCCCCCTGCGGAGCGAACAGCAGGTAGCAGGGCCGGCAGACGCACATCAGCCGGTGGTCGTTCGTATCGGCGACGTGACCGTGCCGGTCGCCGATGGCGACGGCACAGAACTCGCAGCGCTCGACCTGGGGCTCTGGCGGCGGCTTCGGTGCCGCGAGGCGGCGCAGCGACTGAGTCACTGGGTCACCCCGCCGGGCAGTGCCACCTTCCAGTGGGCATGGTCGGGCAACAGGGGCAGCGGTGCCAGGTGAGTGCCGTCGTCGGCGAGCGCCCGCCCGGCCAGCCGTACGTCGTACGAGTGGCCGCACTGGGTGCACGCGAGGACGTCGCCGGTGAGCTGGCCCGCGGAGAGCGCGCCGAAGCAGGAGGGGCAGCGGTCGAGATAGGCGACCAGCGTCCCGTCGAGGTTGGCAACCAGAAGCGGCTCGCCCGCTGCGTCGATCTGCTGCATGGTCCGCGGGGGCACATCGAGCTCGAGGTGCGTCCAGCCACCCTCAGAGGCCGTGGTCTCGTGCTCGCGGAAGGGCTGGATCTGCAGCAGGCTCGGACCACTGTCGACGACCATCCCCTCGGCCTCGACGGCGACGACGTCCGGCGCGGCCATCAGGATCGCCTCCTCGATGGCGTTCTTCACGGTCATTGCCGACGACGGGCAGCCGTCGCAGCTGCCTTCCAGCTGCAGGTGCACGACACCGCGCTCGTCGACGCTCGACAGGGAGACGCCACCGGCGTGTGACCCGAGGTACGGACGTACCCCGTCCAGGGCGCGCTGCACGCGAGTGTCGACATCGTCGGGGTGCAGGTCGTGCAGGACCAACAGGTTGCCGACCACGTCGTCCTCGGCGAGCCTGCGGACGAGCTCGGGCTCGAAGGTCGAGACGATCCGGTCGAGGCCGGCGCCGTACAGCGCCATCACCGAGCGCACGAGCTCCTCGACCCGGTCGAGGGCGGCGGGCATGATGCTCTCCGACAGCTCCTCCAGCAGGCTGTCGATGCGCTCGGAAACCTCACGTACGGACGGTTGCTCCACTGTGCCTCCCTAGGTGGGACGAGTGCGTCGACTCCGTCGCCGCGCTGCCGTCCGACACTCCTTCGTCGACGACAGAGTCGAGCCATGCGAACCAGGCATCGAGGTTCTCCCCGGTTCTGACCGAGACGGGCAGCACCCGTACCTCGGGCTTGAGCCGCCGCGCCTGCTCGGTCAACCGGTCGACGTCGAAGTCGACGTACGGCAGGAGATCGGTCTTGTTGACCACGACGAGGTCTGCGGCACGGAACATGTGCGGGTACTTCAGTGGTTTGTCGTCACCCTCGGTCACCGAGATGACGACGACCTTCGCGCGTTCACCGACGTCGAACAGGGCTGGGCAGACCAGGTTCCCGACGTTCTCGACGAACAACAGAGAGCCACTCGGGGGGTCGAGCTGATGCAATGCGTCATGCACCATCGAAGCGTCGAGGTGACAGCCGGCTCCGGTGTTGATCTGTACTGCGCGCGCGCCCGCGGCCCTGATGCGGTCAGCGTCGAACGACGTCTCCTGGTCGCCCTCGATCACGCACACGGTGCGGTCGTCGCCGAGCTCTGCGATCGTCCGCTCGAGCAACGAGGTCTTTCCCGAGCCGGGCGAGCTCATCAGGTTGAACGACGTCACGTTGCGTACGGCGAGCGAGGCACGGACGTGCTCGGCCAGGTGGTCGTTCTTGGCAAGCAGCCGCTGCTCCACGACCAGCAGGTCATGGGGCGCCTCGTGGTCGTGCGGATGGCCCTCGACGCGAACCTCGCCGTCACCGCAGCCGCAGGTCAGGCACATGACTCCTCCTTGACGAGCTCAACCGACACCAGGGAGAGGTCGTTGCCCTCGACTTCTTCGATGACGAGGCGGGCACCCTCGAGCGGCGTCTCGAGGGTGACCACGTCGAAGGAGAAGACCATCGAGTCAGGGACGATCCCGGACTCCGTGCCGACCCTGACGTTGACGGCCACGACCTGGCGACCGGCGGTCCTCTCGGCCACCAGGTCCACCAGGTCCTGCGTGATCGCCAGCTCGTGCATAGAGTGCCTTCCCCGACGGCAGCGTGGCGGCGGAGCCGACACGCTCGTCCAATGTGACTAGTACGGCTTGACCGGCACGCTGGGCGTGTGGAGGTGCTCCACGACCTTCCCGCCGCCGGTGTACATGTGGACGCCGCACGGCAGGCACGGGTCGAAGCTCCGCACCGCCCGCATGATGTCGATGCCCTTGAAGTTGTCGGGCGGGTTCTCCTCGAAGATGGGCGTGTTCTGGACCGCGTCCTCGTACGGACCCGGTGTCCCGTACGTGTCACGGACACTGCCGTTCCACGGGGTCGGCGGGTACGGGTGGTAGTTCGCGATCTTGCCCTTCTTGATCACCATGTGGTGGCTCAGGACACCGCGGACAGCCTCGGTGAACCCGCACGAGACCGCCTCGTCCGGCACCTTGAACTTCGTCCACGTGTCCGTGCGTCCCTGGCGCACCTCGGCCAGCGCCTTCTCGCAGAAGTGCAGGGCGAGCCCCGCGGCGTACGCCTGGAAGTAGGTCCGGGCGCGGTTGCGCTCGAGCGCGTTGCTCCACTTGGGGATCTTCCACTCGAAGCTGACCTCGGGCTTCAGCGCCGTACGCGGCAGGTTGATGACCACGCTGTGGCCGGTGGCCTTCACGTAGTCCGTGTTGACCAGACCGCTCAGCGCCGTCGACCACAGCCGGGCGATCGGGCCGCCGCCGGTGTCGAGGGCCAGGTGGTCCTTGCCGTCGAACCAGCGCGGCGACATCGTCCACGAGTAGGCGTTGTCCCAGTCCCGCTTCTGCGGTTTGGGGATCGTGTGCTGGTTCCACGGGTGCCGCTCGTCGACCGGGTTGCCCAGGGCGTCCTTCGTGACGAAGACCTCGCGGCCGGACTTCACCCAGTCCTCGTAGTACGAGTGGCCGAGCAGGATCCGCAGGCCCAGGTTGATCTCGACCAGGTCGTTGGTGACCAGCTTGCCGTCGACCACGACACCAGGCGTGACGAACATCTTCCGACCCCAGTCGGTCATCGTCTCGTACTTGAAGTCGCAGTACGCCGGGTCGTTGAGGCTGCCCCAGCACCCGAGGAGGATGCGGCGTTCGCCGACGTGCTCGTAGCCCGGCAGTGCCTCGTAGAAGAAGTCGAAGAGGTCGTCGTGGATCGGTACGACCTTCTTCATGAACTCCACGTAGCGCATCAGCCGCGTGAGGTAGTCGGTGAAAAGCTGGATGGTCGCCGTCGTCCCGACACCGCCCGGGTAGAGCGTCGACGGGTGGACGTGGCGTCCCTCCATCAGGCAGAACATCTCGCGGGTGTAGCGGCTGACCTGCAGCGCCTCGCGGTAGAACTCGCCCTCGATCGGGTTGAGCGACCGCATGATGTCGCCGATGGTCCGGTAGCCGTGCTGGGCGGCATGAGGTGACTCGGTGTTGTTCGCCTTCTCAAGGACGCCTGGGTTGGTCTCCTTGACCATCCGCTCGCAGTAGTCAACGCCGACCAGGTTCTCCTGGAAGATGTTGTGGTCGAACATGTACTCCGCGGCCTCGCCGAGGTTGATGATCCACTCGCCCAGGTGCGGCGGCGCTACGCCGTACGCCATGTTCTGGTTGTAGACCGAGCAGGTGGCGTGGTTGTCGCCGCAGATCCCGCAGATCCGGCTGGTGATGAAGTGTGCGTCGCGCGGGTCCTTGCCCCTCATGAACAGGCTGTAGCCGCGGAAGATCGACGAGGTGCTGTGACACTCGCGGACTTCCTTGGCCTTGAAGTCGATGGTCGCGTAGATGCCGAGGCTGCCGACGATCCTGGTGATGGGATCCCAGGCCATCTCGACGACGTCAGTGTCCTTGCGGGACGTCTTGCTGGGTTCGGTGATGGTCATCGTGATCCCTTCTCACCAGTTCTTCTTGTAGCCGGTCTTGAGCTCGGTGCCCTTGGTGCGCCAGTGCGGCTCTTCATCGAGGGTCTTGGTCGTCACGTGGCGCAGCTTGTTGATCGCCTTGCCGTAGATCGCACTACCTCGGGTCGAGAGCTTCGCGCCGGGCGGCTCGTCCATGAAGGGCATGAACTTGTCCGGGAAGCCGGGCATCGTGCAGCCGATGCAGATGCCGCCGACGTTCGGGCAGCCGCCGACGCCGTTGATCCACCCGCGTTTCGGGACGTTGCACTTGACCACCGGACCCCAGCAGCCGAGCTTGACGATGCACTTCGGCGAGCCGTACTACGTCGCGAAGTCGCCCTGCTCGTAGTAGCCGGCTCGGTCGCAGCCCTCGTGCACGGTCGCGCCGAACAGCCACCGCGGACGCAGCGCCTCGTCGAGCGGGATCATCGGAGCCTGGCCGGCCACCTGGTAGAGCAGGTAGACCAGCGTCTCGGACAGGTTGTCGGGGTGGATGGGACATCCCGGTACGCACACGATCGGCAGACCGGCCTTGGACTTCCAGTCCCAGCCGAGGTAGTCCGGAACGCCCATGGCGCCGGTCGGGTTGCCTTCCATCGCGTGGATCCCGCCGTACGCCGCGCAGGTCCCGACCGCGATGACCGCAGTGGCCTTCGGGGCGAGCCGGTCGAGCCACTCGGACGTCGTCATCGGCTGCCCGGTCATCGGGTTGTTGCCGAAGCCGCACCAGTAGCCCTCGTCCTTGATCGCCTCGTTCGGGATCGACCCTTCGACCACGAGGACGAACGGCTCGAGCTCACCGCGGTCGGCCTTGTGCCACCACTCGATGAAGTTGTCGGCACCCGTCTCCGGGCCGCACTCGAAGTCGATCAACGGCCAGTGCACCGCGATCTTCGGGAGCCCGGGTAACGCGCCTAGGACGATCTCCTCGATGCTCGGCTGGGTGGCCGCCGTGAGGGCGACCGAGTCTCCGTCGCAGCTGAGCCCCCCGTTCATCCAGAGGATGTGTACGGCACCAGCGTCAGCCTCTGCCTTGGGTTCCGCCGTCGTCGTCATCTGCAACCCGCCTCCGCTCATGACTCCGCACGCCAAACGGCCCGCTCCTCCTCATCCTGTCCGGATGGATGCATCGGCATAACCGCTGGAGGCGGCTCGTTTGGGAGACAGTCGGGTAGTCGGGGAATCGCCGACCATCCGACTTCCCACCGGCTCCGAACTGGGAGAATGCACCGCATGCACGAGCCCGCCCTCACCCGCTCCAGCTCAGGTGCCGCCCGTGGGCTCGTCCTGATGCTGCACGGCGGCGCTGACAAGGGCCTCGACGCCATCGACGAGCGGAGCCTGTCCTGGCGCCGGTCTCGCTGGATGATGCACGAGATCCGGGGCAAGCTGCACGACGCTGGGCTCGATGTCTGGTTGCTGCGGTACAAGGTGAAGGGTTGGAACGAGCAGCACGGACCCGTCCCGTCCCCGGTGCCGGACGCCCGCTGGGCACTCGAGCAGGTCCGCGCCGAGCACGGCGACCTGCCCGTCGTGCTCCTCGGTCACTCGATGGGTGGCCGCACCGCCGTGTACGTCGCCGACGACCCGAGCGTGGTCGGCGTCGTCGCCCTTGCCCCCTGGTTGCCCAAGGACGAGTCCGTCGCGCCCCTCGTGGGCAAGCACCTCGCCTGCGCACACGGCCGCTCCGACAAGGTCACGTCCGCGCGTGCCACCGCCCGCTTCGTGGAGCGGGCGTCAGCGGTCGCCGCGTCAGCCGAGATGGTCGAGATGGGTCGCGTCGGGCACTACATGCTGCGTCGCCGCGGCGCCTGGAACTCCTTCGCCGTCGAGCACGTCAAGCGGTTCATGTCCTGAGCTGGCTCCTGCGCTAGACTTGAAACTGCTTCGTTTCATCCAAGTCCGCCAGGAGGCGCCCCATGATGGTCCCCCGCAGCACGACGGCCGAGTCCGTCCGCCCTCGTGTCGAGGGTGAGCGCGAGGCCCAGATCCTCGAGGCCGCCGTCGACATCCTGATCGAGTCCGGCTATGACCGGCTCACCATGGACGCCGTGGCACTCCGCGCCAAGGCGAGCAAAGCG
>DATILB010000165.1:0-3272 GCA_035477015.1 Nocardioidaceae bacterium
GGACTGGCTGGGTGTCGACTTCACGTCTCTGATCCCGGATCCGAAGGCGTCGCAGCAGGTTCCGGCATGAGCTCGCTCGACGCCCGCACGCAGTTGCTGCGCATCGAAGACGTGGCTGAGCGGACCAGCATCCCGATCGAGACGCTGCGCTACTGGCGCAAGCAGGGCACCGGCCCCAAAGCCGCCCGCATCGGTCGCCGTGTCGTCTACCGGGCGGCCGACGTCGAGGCGTGGATCAACGAGCAGTTCGACGAGTCGGCATGAACACCGAGGTCGAGGGCTGGGACGACTGGACCCGCCCGAGCGGCTGGGGCGGCCTGTTGATCCTCGCCGCCTGCCCCGTGCTCGTCGTCGCCCTCGTCATCTGGCTCGTCGCCAGGGCGCTCGGCCTCGGCACCCCCTGAACAACCCGCAAAAGCCAGCGGGCCCGGCTCATCGCTCGGCAGCGACCGGACCCACCAACGAGAGGAATCGTCTCATGACGCACTCACCCACCGCGATCAGCGCGCCGGGGTCGACCTTCAGCCCGGTCTACAACACTCCCCCGTCGTACGCCAGCCCCGAGCAGATCGAGCGCTACTGCAACGACGTCCGGTCGGCGGGGATCCGCAACGCACGGGTCCGGCTCCGCAAGGGCCACCGCGCGCTGGCCTTCCTCGCGATGGTCGAGGCCACCGAGCTCGAGCTGCGGACCGTCGGCTTCGGCTCGGTGCGGATCCCGGCCACTGACGGATTCAACCGGCTGGCCAAGGGGTCACGTCGATGACGTTCGGCGAGACCACGGCCTCCCGCTACTGGCTCACCCCCGCTGGGTGTGCAGCTGCTGGCGGCCACCGACTCAACGCCACGGCGACCGACTGCATGACGTGCGGCGCCGCGGTCGAAACGCCCACTGACAACCCCAACGAGGAGAACCGATGACCGCCGAACTGACCCCCGTCCCCGACGGACTGCCGCCCGTGGCCCCGACCAACCTGCCGCACATCGTGGTGGCCTCGACCGGCACCCGCCTCGAGCAGCTGCACGCGTCGTACGCCGACCTCAAGGCCCAGGCCGACGAGGCAGCGAAGCGGCTCAAGGCGGTGACCGACGGCATCAAGGCCGAACTGGCCGCCGCTGAGCCCGGCCAGGAGCGTGTCGAGCTGCGCAGCCCGGTTGGTCCCCCGCTGCGGATGAGCTACGTCGAGTCCTGGCGCTTCGACTCCAAGCGGCTCAAGACCGAGCGCCCCGACCTGTACGTGGTCTACGCGGTGAAGGGCGGCTCGTGGCAGCTGCGCACCGTCGCCGGATCGGACGACGAGTGATGAGGGCCAAGGTCGTCACGACAATCACCAGCGAACTGGACCTCGACTCGATGGAGCAATCGCACTCGGTGGACATCGACGACTGCGACGGGCTCAGCGAGGTCTCCAGGGACGTCCTGGGTGCGCTCGTCATCGGCGCACTTCAGGCGACCGAGAGGACAGCTCGCAGCACGTTCCCGGGCGCCGGTCGAGCGGCTGACCGTCTGGACGGTGAGTCCTGATGGGCACCCGGACCGTGCCAGAGCCGGGCATCGCCGCGAAGTTCGAGGCCGTGTGCCCGCGCTGCTCCGGTGACATCCGCCGCGGCACCCGGGTCGTGTTCCAGCGCGGCGTCTACATCCACGTCACCTGCGCCTCCGGTCAGGACGACGAGTGACGCGGGCCTACCTAGCGGCGCCGTACGCCGCGCGGGAGCGAGTCGCTGAGTACGCCCGCGACTTGGTGCGCCACGGAATCGACGTGACCGCATCCTGGCTCGACGAGACCCACGAGATCAACGAGGGCACGACAGGTGCCGCGACGGCGCTGCAGCCCGAAGAGGTCGCTCGGCACGCAGCCACCGACCTCGACGACATCGCACGCTGCGACGTGTTGGTGCTGTTCACGGCGCGGTCGCTGGGCTTCGACCCGGCCGAGGTCGCCAGCGGTGGTCGCCACGTCGAGACCGGCTACGCGCTGGCCAAGGGCATCCCCGTACTGGTGATCGGCGAGCCGGAGAACGTCTTCCACCGCCTCGACCACATCAACCACACAGGGATGTCCGGCCCGTGGGTGGAGCGGGTGTCCACGTGGATCGAGGCACTGGCCGAGTTCGTCGAGCGCCGGAGCGCGGCTGAGCGGTGGTCGATGTGAGGGTGCTTCTAGTCGGCGGACTGCTGATTCTCGGCAGCAATCGCCAAGAGTGTGTTCATCACGAGCAGCAGAACCACAAGCCAGAACGCCGCTCCGAGAATGAACGCCTCGAGGCCCTGCTGACCGCCGTCGATGCCCAGCACCGCGATCCAGGTCGCGCTGGCGCCTGCGCCATACGCGCCACCTACACCAACCAGGCCGACGCGACCGAGCTTGAGGTGTCGCAAGAAGATGCGCTGCTCGAGCACCATGGCAAGCATCAGGACAGGGATGATCTGCGCGATCGCGCTGCACTGGTCTGCGGTGAGTTCCACGCTCTGACCCTAGGGGCTGCGGCGTGACCACCTACGCCGACCCGATCTCGCCTGCCGAGTTCATGGCCACAGCGGCGAAGTCGTCACCGACGGGATCGAGTCAGTGGGCGAGCATCTACGCCGGCGAGCTGCGCCGGGTGTTCCTCGACCACGCCGCGCGGGCACCCCGCACACTTCAGCAGCACCTCGGGCCGTCCGAGCTCGGCGTGGCGTGCGACCGCCAGGTGGTCGGGAAGATGGCCGCGCTGCCGGCCACGAACCATGTCGTCGACCCGTGGCCGAGCATCGTCGGGACCGCCTGCCACGCCTGGGCCGAGGAAGCGTTCAAGGCCGACAACGTGCGCCGCGGTGTCCTGCGCTGGATCGCGGAGCAGAAGGTCACCCCGCACCCCGACCACCCCGGCACCGCCGACCTGTACGACGGCTTCGAGCAGGCCGTGGTCGACCACAAGTTCCTCGGCCAGTCGCCGATGCAGAAGGTGCGCAAGAGCCCGCCTCGAAAGTACCGGCGCCAGCTGCTGCTCTACGGCCTGGGCTACATGCGGCTGGGCCTCCCTGTGCGGCGCGTCGTGCTCGCGGCCTACCCGCGCACCGCAGCGAGCATCGACGGCCTCTACGTCTGGGAGCTCGAAGTCACCACGGACGGCTTCACGCTGCTGCCCGAGATCCTCGCCGAACTCGAGGACACCTTCGCCGAGACCACGCGACGGCGAGCGCTGGCCGATCGCCTGCTCGCGCAGCAGATCCGCATTGAGGACGTGCCGACGATCCCGGACGCCGACGAGTGCTACTTCTGCCCCTT
>DATILB010000166.1:0-8090 GCA_035477015.1 Nocardioidaceae bacterium
CTCGCTCATGAGCGCCTCCGCAGGCGCGGGTTGAAGATCTCCTCGAGGGCCTGGCCGACCAGCGTGAAGGAGAGCACGACGAGCACCACGCAGATGCCGGGCGGGACGATGAACCACCACGAGCCGGTGGTCATCGCGCCCACACCGAATGCCGCCTCCAGCATCGAGCCCCAGGAGACTCGGGTCGGGTCGCCGAGCCCGAGGAAGCTCAGCGTCGTCTCCGACAGGATCGCGATGGCGACGGTCAGCGTCGTGTTGGCCAAGACCATCGGCATCACGTTAGGGAGGATGTGGCGCGTCATCTGGTGCCACCGACTCGACCCCAGTAGTCGGGCGCGCTCCAGGTACGGCCGTTCCTTGACCGACAGGGTCTGGCTTCGGATCAGCAGGGCGGTCGCCGGCCAGCTGGTCACGCCGATGACGATGGCGATGTTCAGCAGCGACCTGCCCAACACGACCGCGAGGATGATCGCGAGTGGCAGGAACGGGATGACCAGGAACCACTCGGTGAAGCGGTAGAGGAGTCTGGCCGGCCAGCCCTCGAAGAAGCCGGACACCAAGCCGATGACAGTTCCGATCAGCATCGAGATCGCCGTTGCGAGCACCCCGACGAGCAGCGAGATTCGGGTCCCCCAGATCAGCATCGTGAGCACGGACCGGCCGCTCTCGTCCGTGCCCAGCCAGTACTCACTCGACGGGCTCTCGAGCACCCCGCCGGTCGCCTTGGTGACCTTGAGGCCTTCACCGTCAGCGAGGAGGGGAGCCGCAAGAGCGATCACCACGAAGAGCAACAGGATCCCGAGACCCAACAGACCCGAACGATGCGCGCGGAACGACGACCAGTTGCGCGACCAGGAGGCCCGACGACGCTGACGCGCCACCTGGCGGGGTGTCCTCGGCGTGCTCATGTCCGCACCCGCGGGTCGAGCACTCCGTAGAGCAGGTTGGCGGCGAGGTTGGCGAAGATCACCGCGGCGGAGGCCAGCAGGAAGGTTCCCTGGAGTACGTCGAAGTCCGGCACCGACAGCGCCTCGTACGACAGCAGACCCAAGCCTGGGATCGAGAAGATCGTCTCGATGGTGATTGCACCCGAGACCACGAAGCCGATATTGAGTGCCGCCAACGTGGTCGTCGGTAGGAGTGCGTTCGGCACCGCATGCCGACGGCGTACCTCGATGTCACGCAGACCCTTCGCGCGTGCCGTCGTCAGGTAGTCCTCGCCGAGCTCGTCGAGGAGGGACGACCGCATGATCAGGGCGTACTCAGCGAGGTAGGCAAGGGTGAGCGTGAGCACCGGCAGCGTCAGGTGCCACGCCGTGTCCAGGACTCCCGAGAGCGAGCTCGGGTCGGCATCGATCGAGTTGAGGCCGCCGGTGGGGAAGATACCCGGGATCGGGCCGAAACCGACCGACAGCCCAGCGATGAGCAGCAGACCCAGCCACCATTCCGGCATTGAGTACAGCGTCAGCGTCGTGCCGGTCGAGTAGCGGTCGAACCTGCCGCCGCGGTTCCAGGCGCTGATCGTGCCCAGGTAGACGCCGATCAACGTAGCCAGCAACGTCGAGAGACCGACCAGCGCGATCGTCGGCCACATCCGGTCCACGATCAGCTCGGACACCGGCACGTTGTAGCGGATGGACACACCCAGATCGAACTGCGCAGTGTTCTTCAGGTAGGTCCAGAACTGCTGGAGCAGCGGCTGGTCCAGGCCGTACTCCGCCCGAAAGGCGTTCAGCTGCTCCTCGGTCTGCACCCTCCCCCGCGTCAGGTTCTTCGCCGGGTCTCCCGGCAGGATGCGGAAGAGGAAGAAGTTCACGACCAGCACGAACAGCAGGCTGGCGCCAGCGCCCAGCACCTTGCCGCCGACGTACCGCCCGAGGCTTGTCCTCCGTTCTACGGGCGCGCTCTCAGGTGTGGTGACGAGTGTCGTCACCCGCTGTCACTCCCGCTCGCCAGCCGAGGCGCGACGCCGCATCGCCAAGAAGCCACCGCCACCCAGGAGGACGAGGGCCACCACGCCACCACCGATCAGCAGGCCGGAGCCACCGCTGTCGTTGTCGCCGCCAGCGCCATCGGAAACGTCGCTCGAGGCGCCCCGGATGGCCGACTCGATCCCATCGCAGTCACCGGCCTCGAGGGCAGGCCTGAGCAGGGTGTAGTTGAACACGCCGTACTGCATCAGCAGCACGCCACCCGGATCGGGCTGCGGCTGGAAGCAGGCGAACCTGTCGGTGCGGAAAGCCTGTCCCGTCGCGGTGTACGCCGTTACGAGGTACGGCGAGTCCTGGAAGATGATCTCCTGCATCTGCTGCACGATCTCCGCGCGCTTGGCGACGTCGACCTCGGAGTTCTGCTCCGCCTTGAGGGCGTCGTACTCCTCGTTGCAGTACCACGAGTCCGAGGAGGCGCCGCGCTGGCCGCAGGTGAAGACGTCGAGGATCGAGTCGGGGTCGGGCTCGACGTACCAACCCCACTGGAACGCGTCGTACTTGCCGGCCAGGATCACGTCGGTGAGCTGGCTGCTCTCCATCACGCTGACCTCTGACTCGATCCCGATCTCGGCGAGCCACTCCTTGAAGAACTCCATGATCGTCGCGGAACGCTGGTCCTCGGGTCGAGCGATGAGGCGCAGTTTGCCGATCGGCTCGCCGCCGGGCATGGTGCGCAGCCCGTCCGCGCCTTCGGTGTACCCCGCTTCGTCGAGCAGGTCGCCGGCCTTCTCGAGGTCGAAGGTGAATGCCTCACCCTCCGGGGGCGTCCAGCTGTAGGTCGAGTAGAAGGGCGGGATGAAGGTCTGACCGGCGACGCCGGCGCCCTGGTAGGCACGCTCGATCAGGGTGTCGAGGTCGAGCGCGTAGCCGAGCGCGTGCCTGAACTTCGGGTCCTTGAGAGCCGGGTTCCCGTCTCCGAGCGGCTTGCCGGACTCGGGATCAACGGCCCCGACGTTGAAGGCGATCTCCTCGAAGTACGGGGAGACGCCGTTCTGGGCAAAGATGCCCTCCCTGCCCTGCAGGGCTTCGACCTGGACCGGCGTGATGTCGTCGACGAAGTCGACCTCGCCCTTGATGAGCGCCTGGATCGCCGGGTCCTCGCTCTTGTAGACGCGGAAGGCCACCCGGTCGACGTGCGGAACGCCTCCCCAGTACTCCGGGTTCTTCTCGAAGACGTACGTCGAGCCGCCCTTGGTCCCCTCAACCAGCACGAACGGGCCGGACCCGACGACCGGCTTCCCGGCCGAGGGCTCGGCGCGGTAGGCCCTGACGCCCTGCTCGGGCACGTCCTTCCAGATGTGCTCCGGAAGGATGGGGATCGGGAGCAGCGGGAGAACTGCGTTGACCTTCGACAGCGTCAGCACGAGCGTGGTGGGGTCAGGAGCCGTCGCGGTCTCGACTGACGTCAGGTAGGAGCCCCAGGTGCCCGCCTCGCCGCCGCCGTCGAGGATCCGGTTGTAGGTGTAGGCGACGTCCGCTGCCGTCAAGGGCACACCGTCGGACCACTTGACGCCCTCCCGGACTTTGAACGTCCAGGTGAGCCCGTCGTCCGAGGTTTCCCAGTCCGTGGCCAGGCCCGCCGTCGGCGACATGTCCTTCATCGAGTAGTTGACGAGGAAGTCGTAGGTCAGCGACCACGCCTCGTACGACGGCGCTTCGTACCCCGCGAACGGGTTGAAGGAGTCGATCTCGTTGAGCAGCGCGACGGTGAAGGTCACCTGCTCGTCGTCTGCCGCCGCAGGTTGCGTCGCGACAGGAATCAGCAAGAAGCCGCCCATCAAGGCCAGTGCTGAGGCGACCCGCACCGGAGTAGCGTGCCCGCTGTGACGTCTCCTCCGAAGGCGACCCAGTTGCCGCATCAGCACAGGGAGCACGACGTCACGCGCCCGGACCCTTTCCACTGGATGCGGGACCTCGACTCCCCCGAGCTGTTGGCCTACCTCGAGGCCGAGCGGAGTTGGTACGACGCTGCTACCGGACATCTGGGCTCCCTCGTGGAGACGATCCGTTCCGAGATGGTTCAGAGGGTGCCCGCTACTGATTCTTCAGTCAGTTGGCGCCATCAAGCCTTTTCCTACTACAAGGTGCTCCCGGCGGGAAGGGAGTACCACCAGTTGTTGCGTAATCTCGACTCTCAACCCGACTCTGAGCCCCACGTCCTGCTGGACGTCAACGAGCTCGCTGAGGACTCCGACTACGCCGAGCTCGGCCTGGAGATGGTCAGTCCGGACGAGCGGCTGCTCGCCTACTCCGTGGACCTCACCGGGGACGAGGTCTACGAGCTGCGCTTCCGCGACCTGTTCACCGGGACCGACCTCCCGGACGTGATCCCGCGGAGCTACTACGGCGGCGCCTGGTGCGCGACCTCCGAGAACTTCTTCTACACGGTCCATGACGCCGCCTACCGGCCCTTCCAGATCTGGCGGCACCGGATCGGCGCCCCGGTGCAGGAGGACGCCCTCGTGCTCGAGGAGCTCGACGAGCGGTTCGAGCTGAACCTGCGAGCAACGCGCAGCGGTGGACTGGTCGTGATCTGGGCGGAGAGCCGCACCACCAACGAGGCTTGGGTCATCGACGCGCACGCTCCGGCCTCTCCGCCGACGTCGGTCGGGGGACGGCGAGACGGTGTCGAGTACCACGCCGAGCACGCGATCTTCCCTGACGGCGGCGAGGCGCTGCTAGTCGTCACTAACGACGCAGCGACCGAGTTCCGGCTGATGCACTGCCCGGTCCCGCGGGACTCCGACCAGACCCATGAGGCCTGGCACGAGCTGCGCCCGGAGAACCCCGAGGAGCGCCTGGAGCGGGTCGACGCCTTCGGGAGCCACGCCGTGCTCAGCTTTCGTTCGGCGACCGAGCACCGGCTGCGAGTGCTGCCGATCGGTGCGATCGAGTCGGAAGGGATGGTCGTCTTCCCTGCCTTCCAGTGCGGCACGGTCGTCCTGGGTCGCAACGAGATGTTCGCGGTGAACTCGGTGACGGTCGAGGACCAGTCCTTCGTGACGCCGCCGATCTGGTCGGCCCTGGATCTACGAAGCGGCCACCGCATCGAGCGGCACCGCCAGTCGGCACCCCACCACCTCTCCCACGAGTACGTCTGCGAGTCGCGGACCGTGGTCTCGGCCGACGGCGAGGAGGTCCCGGTGACGCTGGTGCGGCACGAGGGCACCCCGCTCGACGGTACGGCTCCCGCGTTGCTCTACGCGTACGGCGCCTACGAGTCCACCGACGAGCCCGAGTGGGACCCGGCACTGCCCGGCCTGCTCGACCGAGGAGTCGTCTTCGTCCACGCGCATGTCCGTGGCGGCGGCGAGCGCGGCCGCCGCTGGTGGAACGACGGCCACCTCGAGCACAAGCAGAACACCTTCACCGACCTCATCGCGGTGGCGGACGGGCTGGACGGCGTCGTCGACGGCTCCCGCCTGGCCACCCGCGGGCTGAGTGCCGGCGGGCTGCTCCAGGGAGCGGTGTTCAGCCAGCGCCCGGATCGCTGGCGGGCCGTGGTCGCCGAGGTGCCCTTCGTCGACGTGGTGAGCACGCTGTTCGACCCGAGCATCCCGCTGACCGTGACCGAGTGGGACGAGTGGGGCGACCCTCGGAAGAAGGAGGAGTTCGACTGGCTGCTCGCCTACTCGCCGTACGACAACCTCCCAGCGGCTGGCACCCGACCGGACCTGCTCGTGACCGGCGCCCTGCACGACCCGCGCGTCAAGGTGTTCGAGCCGGCCAAGTGGGTGGCCGCTCTCCGCGCGACCGACCCCGACTGGTCGCCCCGCTGCCTCTTCCGCTGCGAGACCGGCGCGGGCGCGCACGTCGGCCCTTCGGGGAGGTTCGCCCACCTCGGCTACGAGGCCGAGATCTACGCGTGGGTGCTCGACAAGTTAGGAGTGACTACTGATTCTGGAGTCAGTAGTGACTAGGGTGGTCCGCATGGCAAGCATCCGATGGTCGAGCCGGACGCGAGCGCAGCGAGCAACGCGTCGAGACCACCCGCACCAGCAGGAACGACTGGACCACGAGCAGCTGTCCGTGGTCCAGTCGCCCGCTTCCCTCGCCAAGGGTCTCGACGCTTCGCTCGCCCAAGGGCTCGCTTCAGGCTCGACCACCGACCGGGGGTTGCGTTGATCAAGACGACGCCGTTCCACCCACGGCTCAGCGAGCTGAACACACAGGGGCTCTATACCCACTGGCAGGGAACGCTCTCTGCGCTCCGCTACACGCATGCCCCGAAGCACGAGTACTTCGCCGTGCGCAACGCGGTCGGCGTCTTCGACACCTCTCCGCTGTACAAGTACCGCATCTACGGCCCGGACGCCGAGCGCTTCCTCGCCGGCATGCTGGTGCGCGACATCCGCGACTGCCGCCCGGGTCGCGCCCACTACACGTTGTGGTGCGACGAGCGCGGCTTCGTGATGGAGGACGGCGTCGCGTTTCGGCACTCCGAGAACGACTTCCTGCTGACCGCGGGCCGGCCCAACCTGAGCTGGTTCGAGAGCCACGTCGGTCGGCTGCGCGTCCAGCTGGAGGACGTGACCGAGTCGTACGGCATCCTTGCCGTCCAGGGTCCGCGCTCGAGGAGCGTGCTGTCGGGACTGATGCCTGAGGCAGAGACGCTCGGCTACTTCGAGCACGCGCAGGCGAAGGTCGCGTCCGCACCGGTGACCCTTTCGCGCACCGGCTACACCGGTGACCTCGGGTTCGAGATCACGGTCGAGGCGGACCAGGCGGTCGACGTACTCGACGCCGTCCTCGACGCAGGGAAGGGCGACGGCATCCGACCCTTCGGGGAGGAGGCGCTGATGATGCTCCGCATCGAGGCCGGCCTGCCCCTGGTCGACATCGAGTGGCACAACAGCCGGCTCGCGTTCACCGACCACGACCGGGTCACACCGAAGGAGCTCGGCCTGGGCTGGATGCTCAAGGGCGTCCGCGACGGTGACCGCGCCTTCGTCGGCGGTACGGCGATCCGGCGCGAGCTCATCGACGTCGCTTCCCGCTGGACGACGGTCGGCATCGTCGTCGAGTGGCAGGCCTGGGACAAGCTCTACCGAGACGCCGGTCTGCTGCCGCCGAAGAGCGAGCACCCGTGGCCCTACGCCGCGATGCTGTACGACGCTGGCGGCGACGATGCCGGCTACTGCACGAGCTTCGTGTACTCCCCCGTGCTGCAGCGGCACATCGGGCTGGCCCGGGTCCGCCCGGAGCATGCCGCGACCGACACCCAGCTGCACCTCGAGCTGGCGGTCAACCACCACAACACGACGGTGGCGGTCCGTACATCGAAGCTGCCCTTCTTCAACCCGGCAAGGAAGACCGCATGAGGGTTTCGACAGGCTCAACCACCGATTGGGACGCCATCGTCATCGGCGGCGGCCACAACGGCCTGACCAACGCGGCGTACCTCGCCAAGGCCGGCCTCCGCACCCTGGTCCTCGAGCGACGGCACCTCGTCGGTGGCGCAGCCATCACCGAGGAGCTGGTCCCGGGGTTCTCGTTCACCACGTTCTCCTACGCGCTGAGCCTGCTGCGTCCCGAGATCATCCACGAGCTCGACCTGGTCCAGCACGGGTTCCTGCCGCTGATGATGCCCTCGTCCTTCCACCCGACGGGCGACGGCGACTACCTGCTCTTCGGCGACGACCACATGCAGAACATCCAGGAGATCCGCCGGCACTCCCCGCGCGACGCCGACGCTTACGACCGCTACCACCACGATCTCGACCGCGTCTGCCAGGCGATCCGGCCACTCTTCGACAACCCGCCGCCGAACGTCTTCGGCAAGGACCCCGAGGACCAGGCCGACGTGGCCTGGCTGCTCGACCATCTCGGCGGCATCGAGCAGAAGGTGATGCACGACGCCGTACGCCTGCTCACCGGTAGCGCCGCCGACTGGATCGAGGACTACTTCACGCACGACGCAGTCGCCGGCTATCACGCGTCGTCGAGCGTCATCGGCTCCAAGGTGGGGCCGATGTCCCCCGGGTCCGGGCTGGTGCTGTTGTTCCACAAGATGGGTGAGCACGACGGACACCTGGGCTCATGGGCCTTTCACAAGGGTGGCAACGGCGGCTTCACCCAGGTGCTGGCGCGCGCGGCTCA
>DATILB010000167.1:0-8489 GCA_035477015.1 Nocardioidaceae bacterium
CCGGGGACCTTCCGTGAGCGCGTGGTGCACGGCCGCCGCCTGCATGCTGCTGACGATGACGAGCTGCGCCGACGCGTCCGACAAGGCCGGCTCGCCCATCGCGCAGTCCGAGGCGTTGTCGTCCACGCCTGCGCCAACGCCCACGGACCCAGTCCTCTCCCCGCGGCCGGGGGAGGTGCTCGAGCTAGACCGGCACGGTCCTGAGTACGTCTTCACCAAGGAGGGCCGGTACGCCGTGCGGCTGAACCCCCATCTGGTGTATGAGGTGGACGTGCCGGACATGTGGGAGGTCTACCGGGGAAGGTACTTCAGCACCAGCGTCTTCTCCGGAGGCACCGGCATCTTCTCCGTCTCCGGGCCTGTCACCGAGGCCTGGCTTCCTACTGACCCGTGCCGGGACCGATCGCTGGTGCAGGTGGGGCCGACAGCTCGCGACTTGGCAGAGGCTTTGGCCGCCCAGGGCTCGCTGACGGTAACGAAGCCGACCCAAGTCGCGATCGCCGGCCGGCAGGGCGCCTATGTCGAGATCCGCATCCCTGACCGGGTCAACTCGGCGATGTGCGAGGGCGGGGCTGTCGCCGTGTTCACCTCTAAGGTGCGGCCGCCCGACTGGTGGGACATGCGAACCGGGGAAGTGGTGACCTACTGGATCGTCGACGTGGACGGGCAGCGGTGGATCGTCGCGGGCGTCTGCGACACCGTCTGCACGGACGCAGATTTTGAGGTCCTTGCGGGAATGGCCGAGTCCGTCACCCTGGTGTCCGAACGTTGACACCGGTCGTGACGCCCGGCTAGCAGGACTTGTCACAATCAAGCCATGCGTCGCTCAGTGCCTGTGCTTATGCTCGTGTTCGCCCTGAGCGCTTGTACAACCGAGAACGCCACGCCAGGGCCGCCGAGGCCAGAGCCCTCGCCGACACCAACCGTGAGTCCGGCGAGTCCCACGCCGACCGTGACTCCCACCCCGACCACGACGCCGACCCCGACGTTCGACACCTGGGTGGTCGGTGCGCAGGTGCTGCCGAAGGGGCCTGACGGCTTCGGTGAGGTCCGACCGACGCCGCCCCAGCTTCGGGAGCGACTGCTCCCGACGCTCGACGTGCTGCCCCCGCCCACCGACGGTCGCTGGCACGTCTCGATCGAGCCGCTGACGCCCGCGTTCGTACGACGTACGGACCTCGCCTGGAAGCCTGCCTGCCCAGTCGGCCTCGACGAGCTCCGCTACCTCGAGATGTCCTTCTGGGGCTTCGACGGGAAGCCGCACACGGGCCAGATGGTCGTTGCTGCGAGCCTCGCCGATGACGTGGCGGGGGTGTTCAGGAAGCTGTACTCAGCCCGCTTCCCGATCGAGCAGATGACTCTCACGACCCAGGCCGGGCTGGACGCGCCGCCGACGGGGGACGGGAACGAGACCAGCGCCTACGCCTGCCGCCCGTCGACGGGCTCCACGAGCTGGTCCGCGCACGCCTATGGCATCGCGGTCGACCTCAACCCGTTCAACAACCCGTACACCAAGGGCGACCTGGTGCTCCCGGAGCTGTCGTCGTCGTACATCGACCGCGACTGGAAGCGGCCCGGGATGATCTACCCCGGTGACGTCGTGACGACGGCCTTCGCCGACATCGGCTGGACCTGGGGTGGGACCTGGCAGAGCCTCAAGGACCGCCACCACTTCTCCGCCAACGGGCGCTGAGGGCCTGCGCCAAACTGTCGCCCCACGGACGTAGGGTTGGCGGCAAGATGAGCACAGCATTCCCGGTACCTCAGGTGGCCCGCGTGTCCGAAGAAGACGCCCTGTTCGGCGCCGAGGAGACGGCGGTGGCGACCAAGCGTCGCGGCCCCAGCCCCGAGGAGCTGCTGGAGGGACTCAACGAGCCCCAGCGGCAGGCGGTCACCCACAGCGGGACGCCGCTGCTGGTCGTCGCCGGAGCGGGCTCGGGCAAGACCCGCGTGCTCACCCGCCGCATCTCGTGGCTGATCTCGGAGCGGGGCGCCCACCCCGGGTCGATCCTGGCGATCACCTTCACGAACAAGGCCGCCGCGGAGATGCGGGGGCGCGTCGAGGACCTGGTCGGCAAGCGTGCCCGGATCATGTGGGTCTCGACGTTCCACTCCGCGTGCGTGCGGATCCTGCGCAAGGAGATCGAGCGCTTCGGCTACAAGTCGTCGTTCTCGATCTACGACGCCACGGACCAGAAGCGACTGATGACGCTCGTGTGCCGCGAGCTCGACCTCGACGTGAAGCGCTACCAGCCACGCGCGATCCTCAACTGGGTCTCGAACCAGAAGAACGAGCTGATCGACCACGAGGATGCGAAGGCGGGCGCCAAGAACCACCTAGAGGAGACGTACGCCGAGGCCTTCGCGGTCTACCAGCGCAAGCTGCGCGAGGCCAACGCCCTCGACTTCGACGACATCATCATGCTGACCGTCCACATCCTTCAGTCGTTCCCCGAGGTGCGCGAGGCCTACCGCCGGCGCTTCCGGCACGTGCTCGTCGACGAGTACCAGGACACCAACCACGCGCAGTACGCCCTCATCCGCGAGCTCTGCGGGCACTCGGTCGGCCGCCCGGTGACCCGCGGTGGGGACGACCCGGACGTGCCCGACGACGACGGCGGGGTCGGGCCGAGCGAGCTGATGGTGGTGGGCGACGCCGACCAGTCGATCTACGCCTTCCGTGGCGCCAACATCCGCAACATCCTCCAGTTCGAGGAGGACTTCCCCAACGCCCGGACCGTCCTGCTCGAGCAGAACTACCGGTCGACGCAGACGATCCTCAACGCGGCGAACGCCGTGATCGAGCGCAATCAGGGCCGCAAGGCCAAGAACCTCTGGTCGGACCAAGGCCAGGGTGACCCGATCGTGGGGTACGTCGGTGACGACGAGCACGACGAGGCGCGGTTCGTCGCCGACGAGATCGACAAGCTGAGCGACGAGGGGATCGCCAAGGCTGGTCAGGTGGCGGTGTTCTACCGCACCAACGCCCAGTCCCGTGTCTTCGAGGAAGTGTTCATCCGCGTGGGGCTGCCCTACAAGGTCGTCGGCGGCGTCCGGTTCTACGAGCGCAAGGAGGTGCGCGACGCGCTCGGCTACCTGCGCATGCTCGCGAACCCGGCCGACGAGATCAGCCTGCGCCGCATCCTCAACGTGCCGAAGCGTGGCATCGGCGACCGGGCTGAGGCCATGGTCGACGCCCTGGCACAACGCGAGCGCATCACCTTCTTCGAGGCGCTGAAGCAGGCCGAGGATGCGCCGGGGATGGCGAGCCGCTCGCTCAACTGCATCCGGCCGTTCGTGGAGATGGCCGAGGAGCTCATGTCGATGGTGGCGGCAGGGGAGCGCGCCGACGTCGTCCTCGAGCACGTGCTCGCTCGAAGCGGCTACCTCGAGGACCTGGAGAAGTCTGACGACCCGCAGGACGAGACTCGACTCGAGAACCTCGCCGAGCTCGTCGCCGTTGCCCGTGAGTTCGCCGACGAGCCCCTGCCTCCGCCCAGCGCCGACCCAGCCGACCTCACCCCGGCGAGCCCGGGCGTGCCCGAGTTCCTCGAGCGGGTGTCCCTGGTCGCCGACTCGGACCAGATCCCCGACAACGACGACGGGGTCGTCACGCTGATGACGCTGCACACGGCCAAGGGACTCGAGTTCCCGGTGGTGTTCCTGACCGGTCTCGAGGACGGCGTCTTTCCGCACATGCGCTCACTGGGCGACCGGCCGGAGCTCGAGGAGGAGCGCCGGCTCGCGTACGTCGGTCTGACCCGTGCCGAGAAGCGGCTCTACGTGTCGCGCGCCGTGGTCAGGTCCGCCTGGGGCGCACCGTCGCACAACCCCGCCTCCCGCTTCCTGGACGAGCTCCCGGTCGACCTCGTCGACTGGCGCCGCACTGCCGCCGAGCAGACCTCCTGGGGCCGCGCGGTCCTGCCGTCGCCCGCGAGTCGCAATGCCGGCCCGCCGACACGGCGCTTCGGTTCCGCCGCTGCGCGCGCCGACGCCGAGGCGAAGGCTCAGAAGCGGGAGATCCCGTCACTCGAGCCTGGCGACCGTGTCGTGCACGACTCGTTCGGCATGGGCACCGTCGTCACGGTCGAGGGAGTGGCCGACAAGGCCGTCGCCTCGATCGACTTCGGCTCGCAGGGCGTTAAGCGCCTGCTGCTCCGCTACGCCCCGGTCGAAAAGTTGTAACCGCTGGTCGAGCCGGATGATCGCCCCTGGGCGATCCACGCGTCGAGACCAACCGCACCCGCAAGGACACTCGACCACGCGCATCTGCCGGTGGCTGAGTCGGCGCCTACGTCACGCGGGTCTCGACGCGTTGCTCGCCCGGGGCTCGCTACCGGCTCGACCACCGGGTGCTACAGAGCTACCCCATGCGCGTACAGCGCGGCGTATGGATCCACGGCATCGCCGGCGCCGGGGTGCACCTCGAGGTGCAGGTGCGGGCCAGTGGTGTTGCCCGTGGAGCCGACGTAGCCGATGGTCTGGCCACCGACGACCGTCTCGCCGACGTTGGCGCCGAACGCGGACTGGTGGCAGTACCAGATCTCGGTGCCGTCCTCGAGGACGACGACCGTCTTGTTGCCGTACGACCCGTCGTAGCCGACTTCGGTGACGACACCGTTGGCCACGGCGTGGATCGGGGTGCCGTTGGGCGCGGAAAGGTCGAGGCCGGTGTGGCAGTTCGACCACAGCGGGCTGCACTCCCCGAAGCGGGCGCTCAGGTTGTACGACGTGAGGGGCAGCTGCCAGGCGTTCTTGGCGACCTCGGCGGCGTGGGACTCGGCGCGCGCGGCGAGCTGGGCCAACGCGGCGTTGCGCTGCTTGACCTGAGCCTCGAGCTCTTCCTCCAGCACCTCGCCGGCAGCGTCGGCCTGAGCCATGCGGGCGGAGTCACGGCTGATCGCGAGCTTCCGGGCCTCTTCGGAGCTGCTGGAGCCGACGCCGCTGGCGCCGTTGAGGACATTGGCCTGGCCGGACAGGTGCTGGAAGCCACCGGCAGCGAAGGCGGTGTCGACCGAGCCAGATCCGACGGAGATTGCTCCCGCGGCAGCGACGAACACAGCAGCGGTCCCGACGAGTGTCGGGACCGAGGTGACAGCAGTCTTGCTGTGGGTGGGAGATGCGGCGCGACGTGTGGCACGGGTCGGCTTGACCGCCTTGCGCTTGCCTCCGGAGACGGCGCGCGAGGAACTCGAGGGGCCGGCGTTCTTGACGCCGACAGATGCAACCCGCCTCCCAGCGCGGTGATCTGCCACAGGTACGTCGTCCTTACGAATGGGGATACGCGAACCACGAGGGTAGTGGAAGCGCCGACGGTCGGCCAAAACCCGTTGCGGCGAGTCAGTGGATGTGTCTCGCGAAGGGAAAGGCCGGTGTTCCCGTTTTCGGCCTGTGACCTGCAGGTTCGCGGGTGATGCCGGTCACGGTCATGGTCTAGACGCGCGCGACACGCCGAGAGATCCCTGGGCCGCTGCGGCGTGCGTCCCCAGCGCGCCCGCCGGAGGGGCCCAGGGATGGACTCACCCCGCCATGGTAGGCCAAATGTGAACGTTATGTCCGTTTTGCTATTTGGAGGTGCTCGGTGAGGACGGCTGCCAGGAGCGTGGGGTCCGACAGCGGGTGCCAGTGGGGGGCATCGATCTCGACCCGCTTGACCTCCTTGCAGTACTTCTCGATGGTGCCGACGTACACCGGACCCACCAGGTTGTCTTGGGTCGCCACGACGACCAGCACGGGGACCTCGACCAGGGGCGGGTGCGGCCGAAGCAACTTGGGTGCCATGTTCGCGCGGTAGAGGTTGACGTGGTTCGAGGCGTTGTGGGCGAGCCGCGGCGACCAGGTGCTCGCCCCGCCCTGGGCGCGCAGGATCTTCAGAATGGCCGGGGTCAGTCGGTGCTCGGATCGCCACGCCCGCTCTGGCAGCCAGGGCAGCTGAAAGGCAGCGACGTAGAAGGAGTGCGCGAGCTGCTGCACGAGGGCTCGTTGCGGACGCCCCCTGAGCGACGCCGCAACGTGGTCGATCGACGGCCCGCTTGCCGTGACGAACGACGCGATGCGGTGCTGCAGCCTCGGGTCCACCACGGCATCCCAGGACTGGATCGATCCCCAGTCGTGACCGACGAGGTGGAACTGCTCGCCCGCGGGCACAGTTGCCTCGACCACGGCGACGAGGTCGTCCACGAGACGGTCGTTGCGGTACTCCCGGAGGCTGGCGGGCGTGCTCGAGCTGCCGGCGCCGCGTACGTCGTACGTGATGGCGTGGATGCCCTTGAGCTGGGCGAGCACCCCTTCCCAGAGCGTCTGGTCGTCCGGAAAGCCGTGCACGAACACGACGTGCGGACCCTTCTTGGCGCGCTGCCCGCCGTACTCACGGACCGCGAGGCGGGCAGCCCCGGACTCGACAACACGTTCGCCCTTGTAAACCAGCATGAAGGGACTCTAGGCGTCGGTCAGACCCGGTGTTGAGGGTGTGAGGCATGTGACATGGACGGCGTGGTAGTTACCCGTGGGTCGGGTCTAGTCTCAGTGCCGTATGCCCGCCTGCCGTCCATACAGCGGACGAGTGCGTGGCGGGGTCCGATCTGAGCAGACAGGTGAACCCGTGGACCTGATGGAGTACCAGGCGAAGCAACTCTTCGCCAAGCATGGCGTCGCAACGACGCTCGGCACAGTCGTCGAAACGGCGGAGGATGCCAGGGCGGCAGCGGAGCAGTTCGGAGGCGTGACCGTCGTCAAGGCGCAGGTCAAGGCCGGAGGCCGCGGCAAGGCCGGCGGCGTCAAGCTCGCGAAGACGCCGGACGAGGCCTTCGAGCACGCCTCGAACATCCTTGGCATGGAGATCAAGGGCCTGACCGTCAACCGCGTGCTCATCACGCCGGCGACCCCGCCGGAGGAGGAGTACTACTTCTCCTTCCTGCTCGACCGCGCGCAGCGCCAGTACCTCTGCATCGCGAGCGTCGAGGGTGGTGTGGAGATCGAGGAGGTCGCCAAGACCAACCCCGAGGCCGTGCGCAAGATCGACATCGACCCGGGCGTCGGGGTCACCGAGGAGAAGGCCCGCGCCATCGTCGCGGAGGCCAAGTTCCCCGAGGTCCTCGCCGAGCAGGCCGTGCAGCTGATCCTGGCGCTGTGGAAGGTCTTCGTGGAGGAGGACGCCACGCTGGTCGAGGTCAACCCGCTGGCCCGGCTCGCCGGTGACAAGCTCGAGGCCCTCGACGGCAAGGTGTCCCTGGACGCCAACGCCGACTTCCGGCACTCGGACCACGCTGCCTTCGAGATCAAGGAGGAGGCCGACCCGCTGGAGGCCGCCGCCAAGGAGAAGGACCTCAACTACGTCAAGCTCGACGGCGCGGTCGGCATCATCGGCAACGGCGCGGGTCTCGTGATGAGCACCCTCGACGTCGTCGCGTACGCCGGTGAGAACCACGGCGGCGTGAAGCCCGCCAACTTCCTCGACATCGGTGGCGGCGCCAACGCACAGGTGATGGCCGACGGCCTGCACATCATCCTGGGCGACGAGCAGGTCAAGAGCGTGTTCGTGAACGTCTTCGGTGGCATCACCGCGTGTGACGAGGTCGCGAACGGCATCGTCGGCGCACTGGAGCTCCTGGGCGACGAGGCCACCAAGCCTCTGGTCGTCCGCCTCGACGGCAACAACGTCGAGGAGGGTCGGCGCATCCTCAACGAGGCCAACCACCCGCTAGTGACCCAGGTCGACACGATGGATGGCGCGGCCGACAAGGCTGCCGAGCTCGCACACGCGGCGAAGTAGGGGAGAACAGACCGTGTCTATTTATCTGAACAAAGACTCGAAGATCATCGTCCAGGGCATCACGGGTGGGATGGGCTCCAAGCACACCACCCTGATGCTCCAGGCCGGCTCGAACATCGTCGGTGGCGTCAACGCCAAGAAGGCGGGCACCACCGTTGAGCTGAACGGTCAGGAGCTGCCGGTCTTCGGCAGCGTGACCGAGGCGATGGCTGCGACCGGGGCCGATGTGTCGGTTCTCTTCGTGCCGCCGGCGTTCACCAAGGACGCCTGCATCGAGGCCATCGACGCGGGCATCGGCCTGATCGTGGTCATCACCGAGGGTGTGCCGGTGCAGGACACGGCCGAGGTCTGGTCGTACCTGCAGGGCAAGAGCACCCGGATGATCGGTCCGAACTGCCCGGGCATCATCACCCCCGGGGAGTCGCTGGCCGGCATCACGCCGCACACGATCGCCGGGAAGGGCCCGATCGGTCTGGTGTCGAAGTCGGGCACGCTGAGCTACCAGATGATGTACGAGCTGCGTGACTTCGGCTTCTCGACCGCCATCGGCATCGGAGGCGACCCGATCGTGGGCACCACCCACATCGACGCGCTCCAGGCGTTCCAGGACGACCCGGAGACCGAGGCCATCGTGATGATCGGTGAGATCGGCGGCGACGCCGAGGAGCGTGCCGCGGCGTACATCGCCGAGCACATCACCAAGCCGGTAGTCGGCTAT
>DATILB010000168.1:0-38043 GCA_035477015.1 Nocardioidaceae bacterium
ACGGTAGATCGCGGCGCCGTCGGTCTCGTAGTCGTACACGCGCGGTGGCGGCTTCACGATGGGATCACTCCTCGCCAGGGGGTCACGACCAGCTGCTCGCGTACGTCGAGTCGCGCGGCCAGGTCGGGGGTCAGGACGCCGTCGGGGATGGCCATGGGTGGTGGGGCAGCGGTGACGGGGTACTCGAGCGCCGCCGCGGCCAGCTCGACCGGCAGCTCGGCCACGTGCCAGGCGGCGGTCGGCCCCTCGCCTCGAAGAGTCAGGAACCGCAGCGCCAGCTCGACCAGCCGATTCGGCACGTCGTCCAGGGCAACGATGTCACCGAGCCGACCGCCCACGACGAGGCGAGCCACCCCGTCGGCGACGTACACGCCGAGATCGGGCGAGAGCGGCCCCAGGTCACCGCAGTCGTCGAAACCGAAGAGGAAGCGAGCGGGGAGACCCGCCAGCGAAGGCGTGGCGCAGAGGAGAGCGTCGAAGTCTCGGGCCAGCCCGTGCAGCGACCCGGTGGGCGACACGACGATGTTGCGGACTCGCTCGTGGGATCGGGACGGCAGCAGGCCGAGGGCCTCGAGCTCGTCGGCGAAGGCCGCAGGGTCACGGACGGCCCGGACCTGCACATTGGCGCGGCTCGTCAGGTGCAGGTTCCCGTCGCCGTACTCGCGCGACAGCCGGAGCAGCCCTTCGAACTGGACCGCCGAGAGCAGCCCGCCGACGAGGCGGATCCGGACCAGGGGCCCATCCTCGGCCGGCCACGGCCGCAGGATGCCGGGACATCGGTCGGGCCGGGTACGGCCAACGGCTGCGAGCTCACCCACCTGCGTCTCCTCGACAGCGTGGACGCCTTACCCCACGGCAGGTGCTCCGGCTCCCCGCCCCACGAATTCGCATGGGCGGGACACGGTTGCGGGTCAGCGCCGGACTCTCACCGGCTTCCCCTGGCATGTGCGGGGCCGGCGGGCGTCGGGCCCGCCAGGCGTGGGGCGAATCTATCCGATGTCGGTATGGCGGGAGTGACCCCCAGGTCACGCTGGACATACCGATGTCGGGGGAAACCCGGCAGGTAGGCTCCTCGAAGCCACGGTCCAGGAACCCGGTGCAACTCCGGGGCGGTTCCGCCACTGTTCACAGCCAGACCCTCACCGTGGCTCCATCCCCACGACGCGGAGCGAGAACTCCGCAGAGGAGTCCCGATGACCCGCATCGCCCTGCTCTCGACGAGCGATACCGACCTGCTCGCAGCCCGAGCGTCCGGTGCCGACTACCTCGTCGCCAACCCGAACCGTGGAGTGCCGGACGGCGTCGACGAGTGCGACCTCGTCGTGGTTCGGTTCCTGGGAAGCGCCGAGCAGCTCGATCCAGCCCTGAGGCAGACGGGCAAGCCGACGGTGGTGCTCGGCGGCGAGCAGACCCCGAGCGCCGAGCTGATGGAGCTGTCCACCGTCGCCATCGGCGTCGCGGCCGAGGCGCACGCCTACCTCGCCCAGGGCGGCGGGCGGAACCTCGCGCAGCTGCATGCCTTCCTCTCCGACACGGTCCTGCTGACCGGTGAGGGCTTCGAGCCGCCGGAGCAGCTCCCGACGTGGGGCGTGCTCGACCGCCCAGATGCGGCCACCGGCCACGCACTCCCGCGGATCGGCGTGCTCTTCTACCGCGCGCATGCCGTCTCCGGGAACGACCAGTTCGCCCACGACCTCGCCGACGCCGTCGACGCAACCGGTGAGGCGGAGGGTGTTCCGATCTTCTGCTCGTCGCTGCGCACGGTCCCCGACGACCTCCTGGCCGCACTAAGAACCCTCGACGCCCTTGTCGTCACCGTGCTGGCCGCAGGTGGCGCGGGCGGTGCGACCCCCGCAGGCGTGTCCGCGGGCGGCGACGACGAGGCCTGGGACGTGGCTGCGCTCGCCGGTCTCGACATCCCGATCCTGCAGGGGCTCTGCCTCACCACCGACCAGGAGACCTGGGCAGCCAGCGACGACGGCGTAACGCCCCTCGACGCCGCCACCCAGGTCGCCGTGCCGGAGTTCGACGGCCGCCTGATCACTGTGGCGTTCTCGTTCAAGGAGCTCGATGAGCAGGGGCTGCCGCGGTACGTGACCGACCCGGAGCGGTGCCGCCGCGTCGCGGGTACGGCGGTCGCGCACGCCCGACTGCGGCACGTCGCGAACGGCGAGAAGCGGCTGGCGCTCGTGCTGTCGGCCTACCCGACCAAGCACAGTCGCGTCGGCAACGCCGTCGGCCTCGACACCCCGGTGTCGGCGATCCGGATGCTCCGCACGCTGCGCGAGGCCGGGTACGACGTCGGCGACGAGGTCGTGATCGACGGCGACGACGACACCGAGCTCGGCAATCGACTCATCCACTCGATGATCGAGCGTGGCGGTCAGGACGAGGACTGGCTGACCACCGCCCAGCTCGCCGAGGGGCACGTCCGGATCCCGGCGGCGACGTACCAGCGCTGGTTCGCCGACCTCCCCCAGGAGCTCCGCGAAGGCATGACCGAAGCGTGGGGGGAGGCCCCCGGCCGGCTCTTCGTCAACGACAGCAACGAGCTGGTGCTCGCCACCTTGCAGACCGGCAACGTGGTCATCGTCATCCAGCCGCCGAGGGGGTTCGGCGAGAACCCGGTCGCGATCTACCACGATCCCGACCTGCCGCCTTCGCACCACTACATCGGTGCCTACCGCTGGATCGAGCACGAGTTCGGTGCCCATGCCGTCGTACACCTCGGCAAGCACGGGTCGATGGAGTGGTTGCCCGGCAAGACGGTCGCACTGTCGAGCGCCTGCGGCCCTGACGCTGCGATCGGGAACCTGCCCTTCATCTACCCGTTCCTCGTCAACGACCCGGGCGAGGGGGCGCAGGCCAAGCGTCGGGCGCACGCCACGATCGTCGACCACCTCATCCCGCCGATGGCTCGGGCGGAGTCGTACGGCGACATCGCGCGCCTGGAGCAGCTGCTCGACGAGTACTCCAACATCGCCACGATGGACCCGGCCAAGCTCCCGGCCATCCGCGCGCAGATCTGGACGCTGATCCAGGCGGCCAAGATGGACCACGACCTCGGCCTGAGCGACCGCCCCGACGACGAGCAGTTCGACGACTTCATCCTCCATGTCGACGGCTGGCTCTGCGAGGTGAAGGACGCCCAGATCCGCGACGGCCTGCACGTGCTCGGCCAGGCGCCGGAGGGCGAGGCTCGGGTCAACCTCGTGCTGTCGATCCTGCGCGCCACCCAGATCTGGGGAGGCAAGACCAACGCCATACCCGGGCTGCGGGCAGCCCTCGGCCTCAAGGACGGCGCACCGACCACCGAGGTCGACCGCATAGAGGCACAGGCGCGGGAGCTGGTCGAGGCCATGGAGAAGGCCACCTGGGACATTGCGGCGGCCGCCACGCTCGCAACCGGCGACGTACAGAAGGTGCTGGAGTTCGCGGCCGAGCAGGTGGTGCCGCGGCTGGCGAAGACCACCGACGAGCTGGCCATGATCGTGCACGCGCTCGACGGCGGCTACGTCCCGGCCGGCCCGTCCGGCTCGCCGCTGCGCGGGCTGGTCAACGTGCTCCCGACCGGCCGCAACTTCTACACGGTCGACCCGAAGGCCGTCCCCAGCAGGCTGGCCTACGAGACCGGCTCGGCGATGGCGGCCTCGTTGGTCGAGCGCTACCTGGCGGACACTGGCGAGTACCCCAAGAGCGTCGGCCTGTCGGTGTGGGGCACCAGCGCCATGCGGACCTCCGGTGACGACATCGCCGAGGTGCTGGCCCTCATCGGCGTACAGCCGCAGTGGGACCCGGCTTCGCGTCGCGTCAACGACCTCCAGGTCATCCCGCTCGAGGAGCTCGGCCGCCCGCGGATCGACGTCACCGTCCGGATCTCCGGCTTCTTCCGCGATGCCTTCCCGCACGTCGTCGCGATGCTCGACGACGCGATCTCCCTGGTCGCCGGCCTCGACGAGCCGCTGGACCAGAACTACGTCCGCGCCCACGCCCAGGACGAGATGAACGACCATCGCGACTGGCGGCGCGCCACTACCCGCATCTTCGGCTCGAAGCCAGGTGCGTACGGCGCCGGCATCCTGCCCCTCATCGAGTCAGGCAACTGGCGCACGGACGCGGACCTCGCCGAGGTCTACACGGCGTGGGGCGGCTTCGCCTACGGACGCGGGCTCGACGGTGCGCCGGCCTCCGACGACATGCGCGCCAACTACCGCCGCATCGCCGTCGCCGCGAAGAACACCGACACGCGCGAGCACGACATCGCCGACAGCGACGACTACTTCCAGTACCACGGCGGGATGGTGGCGACGGTCCGCGCACTGACCGGCCAGGCACCGCGCGCGTACGTCGGCGACTCGACCACACCGGACGCCGTACGCACCCGCAGCCTCACCGAGGAGACTGCCCGCGTCTTCCGGGCCCGCGTCGTCAACCCGCGCTGGCTCGCGGCGATGCGCCGGCACGGGTACAAGGGCGCCTTCGAGCTCGCCGCGACCGTCGACTACCTCTTCGGGTACGACGCCACGGCCGGGGTCGTCGCGGACCACATGTACGAGGCGCTGGCGCAGAGCTATGCGCTCGACGACGAGAACCAGCAGTTCCTCCGGGATGCCAACCCGTGGGCGCTGTCGGGCATCATCGAGCGGCTGAGCGAGGCGGCCGAGCGTGGTCTCTGGGCCGAGCCCGACCCGGACACGATGGCCGCGCTGCAGCAGCTGTACCTCGACGTCGAGGGCGACCTGGAGGACCGATGAAGCGACTGCGCATCGTCGGCATGGGCCCGGGTGGCGTCGACCAGGTCACCGTCGAAGCCGTCCAGGCGCTGAACGAGGTCGACGTCTTCTTCGTCTTCGACAAGGGCATCGACGACCTCATCGCGCTGCGTCAGGAGATTCTCGACCGGCACACCGACGGGCGTGCCCGGCTGCACGCGCTGCCTGACCCCGAGCGTGACCGCGACCCCACGTCGTACGAGAACGCCGTGAGCGCGTGGCACGAGAATCGGGCGATCGACTTCGAGGACGCCATCGCCATGCTCGCCGATGACGAAGTGGGCGGCTTCCTCACCTGGGGCGACCCGGCCCTCTACGACTCGACTGCGCGGATCGTCGAGCGGATCCTGGCACGCGGGAACGTGAGCTTCGACTGGGACATCGTTCCGGGGCTCTCCAGCGTCCAGCTGCTCACCGCCCGGCACCGCATCATGCTCAACCGGGTGGGGGAGTCCGTCGTCTACACGACCGGTCGGCGCCTCGCGGAACGAGTGGCCGCGGGGGACACCGACCTCGTCGTGATGCTGGACGGGCACCTGCAGTGCGCTGACCTCGAGGGTGACTGGGACATCTGGTGGGGAGCCAACCTCGGGACGTCCGACGAAGCGCTCGTGGCCGGGCGGCTGGCCGACGTACTCGACGAGATTCGGGTGGCCCGGGAGGTCTCCAAGGAGCGCCGCGGATGGGTCATGGACGTCTACCTGCTCCGCCGTCGGACCGGACCGTAGGATGGCCCGGTTCTTTCCAGCCAGTGTCTTCGGGGGATCCATGAAGCGGCACGTCCTTGCCATTGCCATCGTCGGGCTCGCGCTCCTGGCGCCGGGCCTGCCCGCTGTGGCCATCACCGACCACAAGGCACCCGTGATCAAGGGCGCCAGCCTGAGCCGGGACCGCGCCGACGTCACCCTGGCCGACCGAAGGATCAAGGCTCGAGTACGCATCACCGACAACACGGGTGTCGACTACGTACAGGTCTACCTCCTGGGCAAGGACGACAACCCGGTGCTCATCCTGACCAATCCCGCAGAGCGGGTGTCAGGGACGCGTCGGGACGGGTGGTACGAAGCCAGTGCGACCATCCCGCGCTACTTCGAGGCCGGTCTCTTCCGGCTCATGGTCGACGCCACCGATGCCTACGGCAACCGCATGGACCGCGTGTACGACGACCTCGACGTCCGGGTCATCGACCGCAACGAGGACACCGTCCTGCCCAAGCTCCGCTTGCTGCAACCCGAGACCGACTCCCGCTACAACGTCCGTCGGCAGGCCGTGGTCATTCCCGTGCGCGTGCGCTCGCTCGACGACAAGTCGGGAGTCGAAGGCCTGGACATCTGCCTCACGAAGGTGACCACCACTGGCTATCAGACGCAGAAGTGTGACTGGGCGCGCAAGGTGCGGGGCGACGCGCGCGACGCGGTGTGGGAGGCAAGGATCCGCATTCCCAAGATGTCGCTGGGCGGCATCTGGAACGTCGAGGCGTCTCTGACCGACCGTGCCCACCCCTATGACCTGTGGCGATGGCATGGCCCCGAGCTGTTCGAGCAGGACAAGCAGCAGTTTCCCGACGGCGCCTTCAAGGACTACTTCCCCTTCCCGCACGACAAGGGGCGCATCCGCGTGCGGGGTTTCTCCGACACGCATCCGCCTTCGATCACCAAGGTCACGGTGACCCCGACGCAGCTGATCGAGGGCGTGGGCGGCAAGGTAGTCGTGAGGGCGTGGGCCCAGGACATCGAGAGTGTCGCCGGGGTCTACGCGTTCGCCGCCACCGACCTCTCTGGGATCGAGGCGGGGAGCGCTGAGCTGCGCCTCGTCCGGGGCACCCGAAAGAACGGCGTCTGGAAGGGCACCTTCACGGTGTCCGCTTCGCTGCCTGCAGACACCTACTACACCGGCCTGAACATCTGGGACCGCGCGCACTACATCTACTACCGAGCCAACAGCGACGGGAACCCGGACTACCTCCCGGTGCCAGGCCCGAAGCACATCGTCGTGAAGCCGGCGGCGTAGTCGGTGAGATCCCTCGCGCTCGCCGCAGCGGCAGTGTTCACACTCGCGGCGTGTACGAGCGATCCCACACCAGGGTCGGAGGAGCCCACGGGCACGCCATCGACCTCACCTTCAGCGGTCGTGGCTCCGGTCCGCGCCACCAGCGACCTGCTGGTCACGGGCAACAGCTTCTGGGGGCGGCGGATCGAGACGGCGGCCGAGTCGAGTCCGCTGGGTCTGCGGTGGCCGTTCAGTCGGCTGCACGAGTTCCACAAGAGCCGGTACGACGCCTGGATCACCGGGCTGGAGTGCCCGACCGTCCCCGGCGTCCAGCCCACCGAGTACGAAGAGGAGACCATCCTCAAGTTCAACTGCGACCCAGCCTCCCTCACCGAGGCTGCGAAATGGTTCGACATCGTCTCCCTGGCCAACAACCACACCGACAACCAGGGACCGGCCGGAGTTGTCGCGACCCGGCGTCAGCTCGACCGCCGCGGCATCCTGCACTTCGGTGACCCCGACCCGAGTCGACTCGACCAGGTCTGCAAGGTCGTGCCGGTCGCGGCGGAGGTCCGCCTGGACGACGGCAGCACCCGGCCCGGCCACCTGCCCCTGGGGCTCTGCGGCTACCACGGCGTGTTCGAGATCCCGCCGGTCGAGTCGCTCGAGGTGATGCAGCGGCTGTCGAAGTGGGTCCCGGTGCTGGCGCTTCCGCACAGCGGCCTCGAGTATGTCCCTCAGGAGAGCGGGATCAAGGTCGACCTGTACCGAAGCATGATCGACCACGGGGCCGACGCGGTCCTGGGCGACCATGCGCACTGGGTACAGAACACCGAGGCCTACCGGGGCCGGCCGATCGTCTACTCGATGGGCAACTTCATGTTCGACCAGCAGGACGACGGCGAGGTGACCAGGTCCGCGGCGATCCGCGTGAGGCTGACCGTCGACGAGCAGCCCGGACTCGAGGCGTGGCTCGAGCTGGGGGAGCAGTGTGCCGAGCTCACCGACTGCACCTCCCTGGTCGCGCAGGCCCGGCTCAAGCAGCCGAAGGTCTCGCTGGGTTTCGGTGTCGTCGGCACCACCAACCCGGGGATGCTGACCCGCCCGGCCACCCCGGAGCAGACAGCCGCCATCCTGGACCGGCTGGACTGGTCGCGGACGATGGCAGGCCTGCGGACGCCGTACCTTGAGATAAGGTAAGGCTTACCTAACTCATAGGAGTCCACATGGAGACCCCGATGCTCACGTTCGACGTCACCGTGGCGTCGCTCGAGCGGTTGTCGCCGCTCTTCACGCGCATCACGTTCGAAGGCGCCTCGCTGGTCGAGCTGCACCGGTGCGGTGAGCTTGGCCCCCGCGATATCCGAGTCAAGCTCCTCCTCGCCCACGACGGCAGCGGGCCGGCACCGCTGGTCCCGGACTTCACCGACAGCGAGGGGTACGCCGCTTGGCGTGCCCTTGACCCGGTCGAGCGTGGCGTCATGCGTACCTACACGGTCCGAGGGATCCACGGGCCCGCCGATGCACCTCTGCTCGACATCGACTTCGTCATCCACCCGGGCGGGCCCGCCTCGACCTGGGCGGAGAACGCGAAGCCGGGTGACCCGATGCTGATCATGGGTCCCAACCGCGCCAGCGAGTGGTACGGCGGGATCGAGTGGCGTCCACCGACGACGGAGGGGACGCGCGTCCTCCTGGTCGGCGACGAGACTGCCGCCCCGGCGATCGGCTCGATCCTCGAGACCCTGCCCAGTGAGTACACCGGCGACGTGCTCATCGAGGTCCCCTCCGAGCAGGACTTCTTGACGCTCGCCACGAAGGCTGACCTCGACATCCGCTTCCTGCCCCGCGACGACCGGCCCCGAGGTGAGCTGCTTCTGGGTGAGGTCGCCCGCGTGACCGACCGGCACGGCCCTGGCAGCGAGGTCGAGGACGTCGACGTCGACAGCGAGCTGCTGTGGGAGGTGCCGGAGCGAGCGGACTCGGAGTTCTACGCGTGGGTCGCCGGCGAGGCGTCCGTCGTCCGATCGGTCCGACGGCACCTGGTGCGCGACCGCGGCATCGACCGGCGTGCCGTTGCTTTCATGGGGTACTGGCGTGAGGGTAGATCAGAGCCAGACTGACCCCAGGAGGACAACGATGTCCGTCGAGCGTCGTACCGTACTCAAGAGCGCAGCAGCCGCCACCGTCGCAGGACCGTTCGCCGGCCTGCTCGCGGCACCAGCGGGAGCGGCCCATCGCCCGCCGCGCGTGGACGCGCTGGTGCCGATCAAGGACAAGCGCGACGGGGTGGTCAGACTCCACCTCCCGAAAGGCTTCAGCTACCGGTCGTTCCACGACACGGAGCAGACCGTGACGCTGACGGACGGCACCGTCCTTCCAGGCAGGCACGACGGCATGGGCGCCTTCGTAGGGCCCGACGACACGGTGATCCTGGTCCGCAACCACGAGCTCAACAACCCGCCTCCGGCGTTGCCGCCCGGCAACGCGTTCGGCGGTCCCAACACGCCCGCGCCGTACGACGCGCGTGCCCTCGGCGGTACGACGACCATCCAGACCACCAAGCAGGGCGAGGTCATCCGCTCGTTCACCAGCCTCAACGGCACGATGATGAACTGCTCCGGAGGCATCATGCCGTGGGGCTCGTGGGTGACCTGCGAGGAGACCGTCAACGGCCCGGATGTCGGCAAGGACTTCACCAACGCCCTGAACACGGCGCTGCAGCAACCGCACGGCTTCATCTTCGAGGTGCCCGCCAGCGTGCAGCCGGGAGGTGGCCAGTCCAACCGGCAGCCGATCAGGAACGCCGGCCGGTTCTCCCACGAGGCGGTCTCGTTCGACCCGGTGCACAACCACCTGTACCTCACCGAGGACAACTTCGCGTTCCCGTCGGGCTTCTACCGCTACAGGCCCCCGAGCAACGCGATGGAGGTCGGGCGGCTCGATGACGGTGGCACCCTCGAGATGCTGAAGGTGGTTGGCGTGAACAACGCGCACCTCGAGGCGCACCAGGTGCAGGGCGCGACGTACGACGTGGAGTGGAAGGTCATCGAGGAGCCGTGGCGGGAGTTCCCCTACACGCCCGGAGAGCCGGCGCCGACGCCGAACGACACCGCGCTGCAGTTCGTCGGCAGCCAGGGGCACGCGCAGGGCACGGCGTTCTTCTCGCGGCTCGAGGGTCAGGTCTTCGACAACGGGGTCGTGTTCTTCACGTCGACCCAGGGTGGTGGTGCGGCCGAGACGGGCCCTGAGCTGATCGCTGGCTTCGGCAACGGGTCCGGGCAGGTCTGGGCGTACGACACGAACACCTCGAAGCTGCGCTGCGTCTTCCAGTCCTCCGGCCCGCTCGTGCTCGACTTCCCCGACAACGTCACCACATCGCCGTCAGGGACGCTGGTGGTCTGCGAGGACAACAACGCCGACAACTTCCTGCGAGGGCTCACTCCGGACGGCGAGCTGTGGGACATCGCGCTGAACCGCCTCCGCAGCAGCCTCACCGGCGCCGACCGCTCGAACGACGAGTTCGCCGGGTCGACGTTCAGCCCGGACGGTCACACCCTGTTCGTGAACATCCAGGCCGGACGCGGCATGAGCTTCGCGATCTGGGGCCCCTGGGCCAGCATCGGGGTCTGACGGGCCTTCGGCCCGTTTGGCAGTCAGAGTCCGCTTTGCTTGCTTCAACCCGGTCTTGGAGCTCCAGAAACCGGGTTGAGGAAAGCAAAGCGGGCTGGGGCTGCCAAAACCCGCGTCAGCGACCCTCGAGGTTCTGCACGCGGAGCTGACCGCGAGAGATGAGGCGGCCTTCGCTGTCGTGCGTCTCGACCAGCCACACCTGCTGGGACCGGCCTTGGTGGATCGGGGTCCCCGTGGACACCATGTCGCCCTCGGACACGGCGCGAAAGAAGTCGGTGCTGTTGCTGACCCCGACGACCTTGCCCTTGTCGCCGTACCAGAAGGCGGAGCCGAAGCTGCCCAGGGTCTCGACCACGCTGGCGTACACGCCGCCGTGCACGATGCCGTAGGTCTGGTGATGATTCTTGCCGGCGGTCCACTCGGCGACGACCTTGCTGCCGCTCACCTCGACCCACCGCAGGCCGATGTAGTCGACGAAGGGACCGTTCACCAGGTCTGACAATTCCATGCCGGGAACCTACCTGAAGGCACTCAGCCCGGTGATCGCCTGCCCCAGGACCAGGGTGTGCATCTCGACCGTGCCTTCGTAGGTGAGCACCGACTCGAGGTTGTTCATGTGCCGGATCACCGGGTACTCCAGCGAGATCCCGTTTGCCCCCAGGATCGTGCGAGCCATCCGACAGACCTCGAGTGCGGCGCGCACGTTGTTGAGCTTGCCGAAGGACACCTGCTCCGGCAGCAGCTCGTGCTTCTCCTTGAGCCGACCGAGATGCAGTGACAGCAGTTGCGACTTCCCGACGATGAGCGCCATCTCCGCGAGCTTCTGCTGGGTCAGCTGGTAGCCACCGATCGGCTTGCCGAACTGCTCACGCGTCTTCGCGTAGTCGACAGCGGCGAGGTACGACGAGCGCCCGGCCCCGACCGAGCCCCAGATGATCCCGAAGCGAGCCTCGCTAAGGCAAGAGAGCGGGCCCTTCAGGCCAACCACGTCGAGCGCGTTGCCGGCCGGGACTCGGACGTCGTCGAGCACCAGCTCGGACGTGATCGACGCGCGCAGCGACATCTTGTGCTTGATCAGGGGCGCGGAGAAACCGGGGGTGTCGGTCGGTACGACGAAGCCGCGAATCCCGTCCTCGGCGCGAGCCCACACCACTGCGACGTCCGCGATCGAGCCATTGGTGATCCACATCTTGCGGCCGTTCAGCACCCAGTCGTCGCCGTCGCGGACCGCGCGCGTCCGCATGCCCCCGGGGTCGGAGCCCTGGTCGGGCTCGGTGAGACCGAAGCAGCCGATCGCCTCTCCGCTGGCCATCCGCGGCAGCCACTCCGCCTTGAGCTCCTCGGAGGCGTACTTCCAGATCGGGAACATCGCGAGCGAGCCCTGCACCGACACCATGGACCGGATCCCCGAGTCGACTGCCTCGAGCTCCATGCACGCGACGCCGTATGCGACAGCGCCCATGCCCGCACACCCGTAGCCGGACAGGTGCATCCCGAGCAGTCCGATGGCGCCGAGGTCGCGCGCGAGCCCGCGCGGGTCATCGAGCTCACCCCGCTCGAACCAGTCGGCGACGTACGGCGCGATACGGTCGTCGGCGAGCTTGCGCACACTCGCGCGCACAGCGAGCTCCTCCTCCGTCAGGAGTGCGTCGACGGAGAGCGGATCAGCAGGATCGAACGGCAAGTCAGGCCACCCAGACGGTCTTGAGGTTGCAGAACTCACGGATACCGGCCGCAGACAGCTCGCGACCGTGGCCAGATGCTTTCACGCCACCGAACGGGAGCGCCGGGTACGACGTGGTCATCCCGTTGATGAAGGTCTGGCCGGCCTGCAGGTCCTGGATGAAGCGGTGCTGCTCGTCGTGGTCGGTCGTCCACGCGTTGGCGCCGAGTCCGAAGCGGCTGTCGTTGGCCACGCGGATCGCGTCGTCGAGCGAGCTGACCCGGAACACAGAAGCGACCGGTCCGAACACCTCCTCGTGGTACAGGTCCATCTCGCGCGTGATGCCGGAGATGACGGTCGGCGGGTACCACCAGCCCGGACCGTCCGGCTGCTCCCCGCCGAGCTCGACGGTCGCGCCGTCCGAGACCGCCTGCTTCACCTGGGCGGCCACCTCGTCGCGGCCCTGCTCGGTCGCGAGCGGGCCGATGTCGGTGCCCTCGTCCATCGGGTCGCCGACGACCAGAGCCGCCATGTTCGCCTTGAAGAGCGCCAACCACTCGTCGTACACGTCCTCGTGCACGATGAACCGCTTCGCGGCGATGCAGGACTGGCCGTTGTTCTGGACGCGTGCGGTCGTCGCGACCTTCGCGGACGCGGCCAGGTCGGCACTGGGCATCACGACGAACGGGTCCGAGCCGCCGAGCTCGAGCACCACCTTCTTGAGGGACTCGCCGGCGACGCGTCCTACGGCGACTCCGGCTCCCTCCGACCCCGTGAGCGTGGCCGCTGCGACGCGGTCGTCCCGGATCACGGACTCGACGGCGCCCGACCCGATCAGCAGGGTCTGGAAGACGTCATCGGGGAACCCGGCGTCGCGGAACAGCTGCTCGAGGAAGAGGGCCGTCTGCGGCACGTTGCTCGCGTGCTTGAGCAGCCCGACATTGCCGGCCATCAATGCCGGTGCGGCGAAGCGCATCGCCTGCCAGAGCGGGAAGTTCCACGGCATGATCGCGAGCACGACGCCGATCGGGAGGTAGCGGCCGAACGCCTGGCTCGCGTTGACCGCACTGGCGTCAACCGGCTCGTCGGCGAGGTAGTCGGGGGCGTTGTCGGCGTAGAAGCGCATGGCCATGGCGCACTTCGCCGCCTCCGCAGCGGCCGCCTTCTTGGTCTTGCCCATCTCCAGCGTCATCACCTCCGCGACCGACGCAGTGCGCTGGTCGAGGAGGTCCGCCGCAACACGAAGCCAGCCGGCACGCTGGTCGAACGTCGTCAGCCGGTACGTCGCCGCCGCGTCTGCCGCCTTCTGCAGCTTCGCGTCGAGCTCGGCCGAGCTCAGTTCGTCGAACGTCTTGAGCACCTCACCGGTGCGAGGGTCGGTCGTCGCAATGGCCATTCGGCAACACTATGCCGCTGCCAGCTCCCCGAGGTAGCGCGTGGCCGCGAGCGCTGCAGCACGCCCGGCCCGGGTGGCGCCGAGCGTCGACGCGGAGGGGCCGTAGCCCACCAGCTGGACGCGTGGATCCCGCAGAACGGTCGTGCCCTCGACCTTGATGCCGCCCCCCGGCTCGCGCAGATGCAGGGGAGCGAGGTGGTCCAGCGACGCGCGGAACCCGGTGGCCCACAGGATGACGTCGGCCTCGACGAACGAGCCGTCGGCGAACCTGACGCCGTACTCCTCGATCGAGGTGAACATCGGCCGGGCCACCAGGATCCCGTCGTCGATGCCGCGTTGGTACGCGGGAGTCAGGGGGAGGCCGGTGTTCGAGATGACACTGCCGGACGGCAGGCCCTGCCGCACGCGCTCGGCGACCCGTTGCTCGACCTGGCGACCCCACTCCGCGTCGAACCGTCGCTCCACGAACTCCACCGGCCGCCGAGTGACCCACGTAGTCGTTGCGAAGGGTGCGAGCTGGAGCAGGAACTGGACCGCGCTGGTGCCGCCTCCGACCACCACGACCCGCTTCCCCGCGAGGTCCTCGACGGAGACGAAGTCGTGCGTGTGCAGCTGTCGGCCGAGGAAGCGCTCCCGCCCTGGGTAGTACGGCCAGTGCGGCCTGTCCCACGTACCCGTCGCGTTGAGCAGCACGCGAGTCCGCCAGGTGCCGTGGTCGGTCTCGACGTGCAGCAGCTCCCCGTGGCTCGTGACGCGGGCGACGTGCACGGGTCGGCGCACGGGTACGTCGTACTGCCGCTCGAAGCGGTCGTAGTAGTCGGCGACCACCTGGCTGGCCGGGAGGCTCGGGTCGGGCTCGCCCAGGGGCAGACCCGGCAGGTCGTGGACGCGGTGCGTCTCGCCGAGCGTGAGGGAGTCCCACCGGTGCCGCCACGCGCCTCCGGGCCCGTCATTGGCGTCGAGCACCACGAAGTCGGCGTCCTTGCGTAGGAGGTGGTACGACGCCGACAGCCCCGCTTGGCCGGCACCGATCACGACAACGTCGACGTCCATGTTGAAGGAACAACCGGTAGGTTCGTCTTATGCCCTGGACCCCCAAGGACCTACCGGACCTCACCGGCACGGTTGCCGTCGTGACCGGCGCCAACTCGGGCATCGGCTTCCACACGGCCAGGGAGCTGGCCGCCCATGGAGCCGACGTGGTGCTCGCGTGCCGCAACATCGACGCAGGGGAGAGAGCGGCCAAAGAGGTCGGGGGGCGCTTGGAGAAGCTCGACCTCGCGTCCCAGAAGGACATCGAGGCGTTCGCCGACCGCTGGGAGGGCCCGGTGGACCTGCTCATCAACAACGCAGGGCTGATGCGCGTCCCCGAGTGGCGGCCCACCGAGGACGGTCACGAGCTCCAGTTCGGCACCAACCACCTCGGCCACTTCGCCCTCACCGGCCGACTGCTGCCGCACCTGCTCAAAGCCAAGAACCCACGGGTGGTCACGGTTGCCAGCCTCGCGCACCATGCCGGCACCAAGTCGGTGGTTGAAGGCAATCCGAAGGACGGCTACGAGGCCCACGCGGCGTATGGCAACACCAAGCTCGCCAACATCCTCTTCGCCCTCGAGCTGCAGCGTCGAGCCGAGGCCGCCGGAAGCAACCTGGTCTCGAACGCCGCACACCCGGGGATCGCCGTCACCAACCTCGTGCCCAACCGCGACGGCATGGGTGCCAACCCGTTCTACCGTTTCGTCGCACCGACGATCATGCGGGTGATGTTCCAGTCGGCAAAGGCCGGCGCCGACCCGACCCTGTACGCAGCCGCGGTCGCCGGCCCGGGGAGCTACTCGGGCCCGCAAGGCAAGAACGAGCGGGGAGGCAAGGCCGGTCCGGCGAAGCTGAGGAGGCTTGCTCAGGACGAGCACCTGGCCAAGGACCTCTGGGAGGTCAGCGAGAAGCTGACCGGCGTCAGCTACTGCTGGTAGAGCTCGACGAACCGGCGCACGATCGCCGCCGGGTGCTGCACGTTGCTGGCTCGTGCCGTCTCCTTCAGCTCCTCCGCCCGCTCGGGCTCGAAGTAGCCGTAGTCCTTGTACGCCTCGATGCGCGTGACGATGCCGGGCACGTCCAGCTCGGGGTGGAACTGAGTGGCATAGACGTTCGCGCCGAGACGGAAGGCCTGCACGGGGCACGCGGAGGAGGTTGCCAGTGCCACGGCGTCCTCCGGCAGCTTGCTGATCGCCTCCTTGTGGCCGACGAAGGCCTCGAAGGGCGATGGCAGGTCGTAGAGCAGCGGGTCGACCTTGCCGGCGTCCGTGAGGCTTACCGACACCGGCCCGACCGGCTCGGCGTACGTCCGGTCGACCAGTGCGCCGCACTGCGCGCCGATCACGCCGATCCCGTAGCACGCGCCCAGGAATGGGAAGTCCTGGGCGATCACCCGATCGAGCAGCTCCCTCAGCTCGAGCTCGACCCGCACCTGTACGTCGCTCTTGGTGTCGATCGGGTCGGTCACCGTGAACGGGCTGCCGCCCAGGATGATCCCCGACAGCGCGTCGAGGTCGATGTCGCCGAGCGGCTCCTCCTCGAGCCGATGGCGGATCAGCTGATCGTCAGACAGGGCACCGCACTCCAGGAACGCGGTGTACTCCTGGTCCGCAGGTGCTTGCTCCGCCCGCGTGGCCAGCAGGAGGAACGGCTTCACCCCTGTGTCACTCCGACTCGAGCGCCGCAGCCACGCGTCGGTGTGCCTCCCAGATCTCCTCCGGGAGTCCGCCGAACTGCTCGAGGTGGGCCTGACGGTGACCCATCTCCTGGCGCCAACGCTCGATGTCGATCGTGAGCAGGCGGTCGAGCTCACCCTCGGGCAGCTCCAGGCCGGCCATCTCCAGCTCCTCGACCGTCGGCACGATCCCGACCGGCGTCTGGCGGCCCTCCACTGCACCTTCCTTGAGGCGCATCAGCCACAGCAGCGGTCGGAGGTTCTCGCGGTAGCCGGGCCAGAGGAAGTGGCCGTCCTCCGGGTCGCGCTGGAACCAGTTCACGTGCGCGAAGATCGGCTGCTCGCTCGCGGCGCCGACGATCTTGAGCCAGTGCGCGGCGTAGGCGCCCTCGGCGTACGACATGAATGGCCGCATCGACATCGGGTCGTAGCGGAGCATGCCCTCGACACCCTCGGCAGCGAAGGTCGCCTCGGCGCCGAGTGTCAGACCGTCGTACACGCCTTCGGCCAGGTCGGTGATCGCCCGGATCAGTGGCTCGCGGTCACGCGTGCGGCCACCGAAGATGATGCCGTCGATCGGGACGCCGCCCGGAGCCTCGAAGTCGGCTGCGACGTTCGGCACGTTGGCGAGGGTCGTGGTGAAGCGGCTGTTCGGGTGCGCCCAGGGGTCGTTCGCCTGCTCGTCGGACCGGTCCGCGATGGCGAGTCCCTTCCAGTCCAGCCAGCCGTCGAGGTCGGTCGGCGGGTTCTTGGTGCGGCCCTCCCACCAGACCTCGTGCGTCTTCTCGTTGTAGGCGACGTTGGTGAAGATCGCCTGCGAGCTGGACCCCACCGAGTGCAGCGCGCCGGGGTTGGTGGCCTCGTTGGTGTCCTTGGCGACACCGAAGACGCCGAACTCAGGGTTCATGCCGTACAGCCGGCCGTCCTCGCCGACCCACAGCCACGCGATGTCGTCGCCGTAGAACTCCACGTGGTACCGGTCGCCGAGTGCGTCGGGCGCCAGCGTCATCGCGAGGTTGGTCTTGCCGGAGGCGCTGGGGAAGCCACCACAGATGTGGTACTTCTTCCCGGTCTCCTTGTCCGTGATGCCGAGGAGCATGAACTGCTCGGCGAGGAACTTGCCGGACGCCCAACCGTCGTACGACGCCTGGCGCAGGCCGTGCGCGATCTTGCCGAGCAGTGCGTTGCCGCCGTACGACGACCCGAAGTGCAGGATCGTGCGCTCGTCGGCGGCCGTGACGAAGTAGCGCTGGTCGTCCGGCGTGCCCTGACCGAGGTTCTCGAGGTCGCCTGTGACGTGGACGGCGCGGACGAAGCTGTCGGGGTCGGCGAGGTTGTTGAGGTACTCGACGCCGACGCGGGCCATGCGGATCATGTGCAGGACGACGGTGCGGTTGTCAGTGACCTCGACGCCGGCGGCGTACGCCTCGAGCGGAGAGCCGGGCGGGGCCATCAGGTAGGGGATCACGTACATGGTCCTGCCGGTGGACGCGCCTTGCATGCGCTCCTCGAGCATCGGACGCATCTCCGACGCCGGCCGCCAGTTGTTGTACGTGCCCCGGTCGGACTCGTTGCTCGTGGCGACGACGGTCCGCTCCTCCGAGCGGGCGGTGTCCTTGTGGTAGCTCCGCGAGTAGTAGCGGCCCTCGCCCGCGGGGAGGATCTCGCCGGCGTCCAGCGACTCCTGGACCAACCGCTCGTCGTCCTTGGCGCTGACCACCTCGACCCGGTCTGCACCTGTGTGCTCCGCCCAGTGGCGCACGAACTCGCGCACCTTCGGGTTGGTCAGTCCAGCATCATCGAGCGCCTTGTCCACAGCAGCCATCGTCCTCAGTGTTTCCTTCCGCGTCCGGCCTGTGAAGGGGACCTTAGCCGAGTCCGGCCGCCTCGGCCTCCCTGGCTGCCTCCTCAAGACGCTCGCGGTACGCCGCCCACCAGGCCGGGTCTCCGGGGGCCATGTTGTCGTTCTCCGCCCGGAGACCCACCGCCCCGTCGATCGTCTCCCGGACGATGTCCATGTGCCCGGCATGCCGGTTGGTCTCCGCGATGAGGTGCACCAGGATCAGGTGCACGGTCACGTGCCGGCGATCCTCCGCCCACCAGGAGACCTCGCCCGCTCCCTCGAGGCCGAGCGCCTCGACCGTGGCATCGGAGTGTGCCCAGACGCGGCGGTACAGGCTCACGATGTCCTCCCGGGACTGGTCCGGGGGGGCCCACAGGTCCGCGTTGTCCTCGGCGCCCTCCTCGAACCAGGGCAGGGACTCGGGGGAGGGGCGTCCGAAGCAGTCGCCCAGGTAGCCGGCCTCGACGCTCGCGACGTGCTTGACCACGCCGAGCAGGTTGGTGCCGGTCGGCGTCATGGGCCTGCGCACGTCGTACTCGGAGAGGCCTTCGAGCTTCCAGAGCAGCGCTTCGCGTGCGGACTGGAGGTAGCGGAGCAGGGTTGTCTGGGGGTCCGAGAGGGTCATGGGCGCCAGTCTGCTCGATTCCGCGGACAAGCGAGGCGACGACCTGTACAAAAGGGACATATCTATTTCAGCCTGAGGGAGGCAGACCAATGGATAAGAGGCGCCGTACTGCACGAGACTTCTTCGCACGCGAGCTGCACTGGTGGGACGACCACCCGCCGGCCGACCCAGAGACCGAGCCCCTGTACGCCGAGGCGCTCCTGGGCCACTGGGCCCAGGTCTCCTGATCAGTTCGCGAGCAGCTGCTGGAAGGGCGTGAACGCCACGCCGTTCGCTGCCGTGCTGGCGCGCACCGCAGCGAGAACCTTCGGGCGACCGACCAGCAGGGACGCCAGCTCGTCGGCCGCGCGCTCGATGCGTTCGTCCAGCCCGACGTGCCCGAAGTCCTCCGTGGCAGCGAAGACCGCCGTCGGGAGCACCACCGCGCGCAAGTAGGTGAAGAGCGGCCGCAACGCATGCTCCAGGGAGAGACTGTGTCGCGCCGTACCCGCCGTCGCGGCGATGAGAACCGGCTTGCCCGCCAGCGCGTCCTCCGGGAGTACGTCGAAGAAGGTCTTGAAGAGTCCGCTGTACGACGCCGAGAAGATCGGCGACACGGCGATGACCGCGTCGGCTCCCTCGACCGACGCGATGGCCTCTGCCAAGGTGCCGGACGGGAATCCCGTCAGCAGGTTGTCCGCGAGCGGGTGCGCGAGCATGCGCAGCTCGATCACCTCGACCTCGACCGGCCGGCCCGCCGCTTCGATGCGTGCCTGGGCGGCCGCTGTCAGACGATCCGCCAGCAGTCGTGTCGACGAAGGCTGCGACAGGCCTCCGCTGATGACGGCGATCTTCGTCATGCCTTGACCTCTTCCGCCCCGGTGGTCGAGCCCGTCGAGACCCCGAGCAGCGACTGGTGGGTCGGCGCGTCAGGTACGTGAGCCGGGCGGCCTTCGGCGAACCCGGCCCGCAGGTCCGGGAGGATCTCGCCGAGCAGGTCGAGCTGCTCGAGGACGGTCTTCAGCGGGAGGCCGGCGTGGTCGACCAGGAACAGCTGGCGTTGGTAGTCGCCGACGTACTCCCGAAAGGCGAGCGTCCGCTCGACGACCTGCTGCGGCGAGCCGACGGTCAGGGGCGTCTGCGACGTGAAGTCCTCCAGTGACGGCCCGTTGCCGTAGACCGGAGCCTTGTCGAAGTACGGCCGGAACTCGTCGACCGCGTCCTGGCTGTTCCTGCGCATGAAGATCTGGCCACCAAGGCCGACGATCGCCTGGTCGGCCGAGCCGTGTCCGTAGTGCTCGAAGCGCTCGCGGTAAAGCCCGACCATCTGCTCGGTGTGCGACGCCGGCCAGAAGATGTGGTTGGCGAAGAACCCGTCGCCGTAGTACGCCGCCTGCTCCGCGATCTCGGGGGAGCGGATGGAGCCGTGCCACACGAACGGAGGCACGCCGTCGAGCGGCCGCGGCGTGCTCGTGAAGCCCTGCAGCGGAGTGCGGTACTTGCCCTCCCAGCTCACGACGTCCTCACGCCAGAGCCGGTAGAGCAGGTGGTAGTTCTCGATCGCCAGCGGGATGCCGTCGCGGATGTCCTTGCCGAACCACGGGTACACGGGGCCGGTGTTGCCTCGGCCCATCATGAGGTCGACGCGGCCGTCCGCGAGGTGCTGCAGGTACGCGTAGTCCTGGGCGAGGCGAACGGGGTCGTTGGTGGTGATCAGGGTGGTTGCGGTCGACAGGATCAGCCGCGACGTCTGCGCAGCGATGTTGGCGAGCAGCACCGGCGGGCTCGGGGGAGCGGCGAACGGCGGGTTGTGGTGCTCGCCGGTGGCGAAGACGTCGAGGCCGACCTCCTCGGCCTTCTTGGCGATCTCGATCGTTGCCTTGATCCGCTCGTTCTCAGTTGGCGTACGACCGGTCGTCGGGTCCGGCGTAACGTCGCCGACGGTGAAGATGCCGATCTGCATCCCGCTCACTCCTCATTAGTTGACGTTTCAACCGTACTAACAGGAGCCCTCCTCTGTCTATTCCGCGGTACATCCCGGTCACCTGGTGACTGGGGACTACCGCGAGACTGCACAGCTCGGCCCGCACGGCCGAGGCGAGCCCGTCCAGCCGCCTCGCTGCAGCAGAACGCCCAGCTTCCCGGCGGTCGTGCATGCCCTGTCGAAGACCTGCCCCCAGGAGATGCGCACCGATGGTTGCCCGTCAACCGCGGCGTCGAGATCGCGCTCGAAGTCTTGGTCGCGTGCTCCGGCCGTGTCGTGGAACAGGCGTCCGTCGAGCTCGACGATCAGCCCGCACTCGTACTCGACGTCGCGGTAGATGCGGCCCGACGAGTCGTGCGCTGGCCGCTGCCGTCGAGCGGAACCAAGGCCGTGCGCTCGCTCGACTCGTGTCAGGTAGCCGTGCTCGAGCACCGAGCAAGCGCCTTCGGCGACGTCGAGAAGAACACCCCGTAGCCACGCGCGCCGGCCCGCCGAGGTGCGTTCGTCGAGCCGATTGAGGAGCCGCCGAGCGGTGGTCCGCCGACTCTGCACCGCGCCGGCCAGGACGCTGAGGGCGGCGAAGTCCGATCTGGCCCCGATCGCGACATCAAGGGCTGCCTCCTCGTAGCGAAGTCTCGGTGGACTGGCGTTCCAGAGAGTCCGGTCATCGAGGTACCGCATGCGCTGCACTTGGACGCCGGGTGGCACGACGAGCCGTCGATCGCGCGACACGGCGACGTGGATAAGGCCCTCATGAGAATCCCGACGGCCGGGGCCGTCTGCCGCACGTAGGGCGGACTCGCCGCAAAGGGCCGCCGGCCAGGAGAACAAGACGGCGGCCCACGCTCGTTGCAACCACGTGAGCGGGCCGGTGTGGTCGACGTACACGCCATCGAACACCCGACGCAGCTCGCGCCGTCGCACGAGTCGACGAATGTCGGCGTCCGTCAGGCCCGCCTCCAACAGCTGCCGGCGAGAGACCACGCCAGCCTGCAGAATCGCAGCATCCATGGCGGCGATCGTCCCGGCTCGCGTGGACATGCGGCACGGAGGAGCCCCCAGCCTGTGGACAACAGATCCCAGATCCGAGGTACATCTCAGTCGTCAGGTGACTGACATGTACCGCGGATTGCCGTCAAGTCTCCTTGGTCAGCTGGTCCCAGTCCGTGACCACCGGAGCCAGCTCACCGTCGGCCCACAGCGCGAGCTGGTCATGGTGGTGAGGGCGGCCCGGGGCTCCGGACGCGCCGAGGGGCACAACCCACCGGCTGCGTGACCTGTCGGCGAGATCCCAGACGTAGCGCGCCACCGGACCTCCCGAGCAGACGGCTACTCCGGGGATGACACGCATCGCCTGGATGCAGTCGCTCTCGCCGTACACCGGCACGCGCGTGGCCTCGTGGAGGTCGTCGACGAGCTGGTGCGCCACGCCGAGCTGCTCCAGCCCGTGCAAGGGGTGGAAGGTGAGCGGTGGCTTCGGGTCACCCGGCTCGACCACGCCCACCGGCAGCGCCTGTGCGATCCGCCCCGGCAGGTTGAACCACGAGCCGTAGAGCCTGCCGTACGGCGACCCGGCCCCCAGAGGGGCGAAGTCCGCTCGCTCGAGGAGTCGTGCAACGACCGCATCCCGACCCGCGAGGTAGGCCGCGCCGACCTCGCGCATCTCGCCGCCGGCCTTGATGCTGTACGTGTCCGTGAGGATCGTGGCGAGGTCCTCGACGGTCAGCGCGGTCCGGTCGCCCAGAAGTGCACGGATTCGGTTGGCGCGGTGCGGCGCGGAGAAGTCGTTGCCGATGCGGTCGTACTCGTCGCTGACGCGGTTGTTCGCGGTGACGATTGCACCCTCGACCGGCGAGGTGCGAGGCAGGTCCGTGACCCACCCCTGCCACTCGTTCTCGATGCCGACCGGCGTCACCATGTTGTCCGACGGACGCAAAGGCACCTTCCCGGCCACCCGATGCAGCACCTCGCCGTGCACGTCGGCGATAACGACGTTGTTCACCGGCTCCACCCAGTGCGCGAACGCGGCATCCACGTCGCCAGCCGTCTTCGAGCGGAGCAGAGGGAGCAGGGCTTCGAAGCCGAGGTCCTCGCAGACGTACGACGGGGTGCGCAGGCTGTAGGTCTCCTCGCCCTCGATGATCACCGGTCCCCGAGCGGTCACGATGACCTCGACCTCGACGGCCGCGCCATCTCGTACGTCGATCTGCTCGGTGTGCCGCTCCTCCGTGCCATCGAGGTGCTCGACGTACAGGTCCTGGTAGTCGGCCATTGCGTTGGTGATGGCCCAGGCCACGGACCCCGCGTGCGCGAAGTGCTGGATGCCTGGAACTCCCGGGAACGCGAAGCCCACGACGTCGAACTCGGGGCATGCGAGGTGGACTTGCGCATAGACGTTCGGTGCCTCGAACATCCGGTGCGGATCTCCGGCGATCAGGGGGAGTCCGGACTCGGTCCGGCTGCCCGTCACGGCGAAGGCGTTGCTCCCCGACATCGGCATCCCCTCCCTGCCGAACCACACGAGCCCCTCGTCACCGAGGTGCTTGCGCACCTGGTGGCGCCAGAGCTTCGACGGGTACGTCGCGAACAGGAGGTGCTGGGCGAGGAAGACCGACACGGGGGTCCAGTGCTGCCACCTTCCAGGCGTGGCTTTCAGCGCCTCGTGCTCTGGTGCGGCCTCGAGCCCGGCGTTGACCCCGTCGGCGAACGCCGACACGAACGCCCGGGTCTCGTCCGACAACCGGCTGAACGCCCGTCGTGCGGTGTGCTCGATGCGTGCCCGGCGAGCAAAGGTGTCCCACTCGACCCCGGGCTGGCCCACGAGTTCGGCGACCCGACCCTCGGCACGGAGCCGCTCGAGGTCGAGCTGCCAAGCCCGGTCCATCGCTGCCGTGTGGCCTTGGCCGAAGCCGAGATCGTTCACGGAGTCCGCGCGCACGTGCGGGATGCCGTAGTCGTCGCGGAACAGCTCGAAGGTCATGGGTCAGGGTCTATCAGGGTCTGCGCGCAGATGTGGCAGAAGGGCGTTGCTAGCGAACTAGAACGTGTTCTAATACACTCGCTTCATGACGACAGCCCTGCCCGACCCCGTCGCCTTCGACTCCGTCACGGAGTGGACCGACGAGGTCGACGTCCTGGTGATCGGCGCAGGCATGGCCGGAGTCAGCGCCGCACTCGAGGCCCGAGAGGCCGGGGCAAGCGTCCTGGTGCTCGAGCGGGGCGGGCGGCTGACCTGCACGAGTGCCATGGCCGGCGGCCACTTCTACCTCGGCGGTGGCACCGCCGTGCAGGAGGCGACCGGCTGGGAAGACTCCGCGGAGGAGATGGCCAAGTACCTCACCCTGATGTCGCCCACCTGCGACCCCGAGAAGATCCGCCTGTACGCCGAGGGCAGCGTCGAGCACTTCAACTGGCTCGAGTCGCTCGGCTTCGAGTTCGAGCGCTCCTTCTACCCGCGCAAGGCCGTGATCCAGCCCGAGACGCAGGGACTGATGTTCACCGGCAACGAGAAGTGCCTCGACGTGAAGGCGGTCGCCAAGCCCGCTCCGCGCGGCCACAAGGTCCCGAAACCGGGGGACACCGGCGGCGGTGGCGTCGTGGTCGGGCTGGCCCTGGACAAGCTCGGGTCGCTCGGCGTCGAGGTTCGGTACGAGACCGGCGCGACGGCCCTTGTGTCGGACGAGGGGCGGGTCGTCGGCGCTGCCTGGAAGTCGTTCGACGAGACCGGCGTGATCCGGGCCAGGTCGGTGGTCATCGCTGCCGGCGGCTTCGTGATGAACCGGCCGATGGTCGAGCAGTACGCGCCTGACCTCCTCGCCATCGAGGAGAACGGCATGGCGCTCGGCAACAGCTATGACGACGGTCTCGGCATCCGGATGGGCGAGTCGGTCGGCGGTGTCGCCGAGCACCTCGACCGAGCCTTTATGACCGGCCCGTTCTACCCGCCGGAGGAGATGCTGCTCGGCATCGCGGTCAACAAGGCCGGTCAGCGCTTCGTGAACGAGGACTCGTACCACTCCCGCACCTCCGCGTTCATCCTCGAGCAGGACGAACGCACGGCGTACCTGATCCTGGACTCCGCCACGATGCTCGAGCCGTTCTACGGGTTCCAGCCGCTCGTGGACGGCTGGGACTCCATCGATGAGATGGAGGCGGGACTCGGGATGCCCGAGGGTTCCCTCACCAAGACGATGACGGCCTACAACGAGGCGGCCGCAAACAGCGAGGACCCCGAGTTCCACAAGGCGCCCGAGTACGTCGTACCGCTCGACCAGGGTCCGTGGGGCGCCTACGACCTGTCGGCCGGGAAGTGCTTCTACGCCGGCTTCTCCTGCGGCGGCCTCCGAGTCGATGTCGACGGCCGGCTGCTGCACGAGGACGGGTCGGTCGTCGAGGGCGCCTACGCGGCGGGGGCCTGCGCGTCCAACATCGCCGTGGACGGAAAGGGCTACTCGTCCGGCACCCAGCTCGGCGAGGCGTCGTACTTCGGCCGCCGCGCCGGTCGGCACGCCGCGCAGTAACGTCGCGCAGCTACTCCGGCTCGTTCCCTGAGTCGCTCCCGAGCAGGTACGGCGTCGTCACGCCGCTGTACATCAGGTGCGCAACGAGCCCCTCGGCTGCGTGGTTGAGGTTGTGGCAGTGGTCCATCCAGATGCCAGGGTTGTCCGCGACGAAGGCGATCTGCACGGTCTCGTCATTGGCGACATCGAAGGAGTCGACCCACAACGGGCTGCCAGTAGCAGGCTCGCCGTCGCGTGACAGGACGACCGCGTGGTGCCCGTGCAGGTGCATCGGGTGGATATCACCACTGGTGTTCTTGATCGTGAAGACCACGACGTCGCCCTCGTCCACCAGGAACATCGGCACGTTGGGCCACAGATGCCCGTTGATGGACCACCAGAGACCCGGCTTGCCGCTGACGAAGCCCGGGCGACGGCCGATCGCGTAGCGGAACTCACGGTCGGGCGAGGTGACGTCCAACGGCGGGGGACCGGGCGATCCGTAGCCGAGCAGGTCGAGCCGCTCGGCCGGCTCCTCCACCTCGCCGGGATCTGACCCGACGACCAGGGCGGTGCTGCCGACCTGGACTCGTGCGGGCGCCACCACCTCGAGGTCGACGCGACCACCCGCCGCGACGTCGACGTACGCCGCCTCGACGGGCGTCGGCTTGTTCACGTCGTACCCGTCCACTGCGAGCACCCGGTACGGCGTCCCCGACCACACCCGCACCGAGCTGTTGTCCGTGTTGGTGACCCGAACCCGAGTCACCTGACCCGACGGTGCGGTGACGGTGGTGGCCTCCTCCTCGCCATTGAGCGTCGGCACGCCCGCGTACGTGTGTGCCAGGGCCGCGACGTCGAGGCGTTGGTCGTCTCGCTCGGGAAGCACCACGAAGGAGCCGAAGAGGCCGCGCTGCACCTGGCTGTGGGCGACCTGGTGCGAGTGGTACCAGTAGGTGCCCACGTGGTCGACGACGAACCGGTAGGTGTAGTCCTCGCCCCGCCGGATCGCGTCCTGGGTGACGCCGGCAACACCGTCTTCCGCATTGGGTACGTCGATGCCGTGCCAATGCACACTCACGCCCTCGGGAACGGTCTCGTTGCGGACGTGCACCTCGACGAGGTCGCCCACGGTCGCTGTGATCGTCGGGCCGGGGGACTTTCCGTTGAACGTGAAGCCCTCGACCTCGAGGCCGGACGGCAGCTTGAAGGTCCCCTCGCGTGCGACGAGATCGACCGTGACGTCAGCTGCTCTGTCACTCGGCTCGACCAGATCCGCGACGCTGACACCTGCCTGGTGGTGCGCCGAGCGCGCGCCACCGCCATAGTCGACGTACCCCATGTCCATCACGGAGTACGACGCGGGCAGGCGGCTGTTCTGCCACATGTACGCGAGCGGTCCGAGGAGGGCAGCGGTCGCGAGGACCGCGAGAAGTAGTCGGTACTGCGGACGCACTAGGTCGACACGGCCTAGGCGACGGTAACGGCTTCCTTGACCTCAGCCGGTTTCGCCGCCCGCGCGGCCATGATCGCGGCCGAGAACAGGATGAAGGCGTTGAGTCCGTGCACCAGCCCGAGGACCGGCGCCGAACCCGACAACAGGCCGGCCATCACCTGGACGATGATCGACACGAAGATGATCGATGCCCACTTGACCCCGCCTGGCACCTTGGCGAAGAACGCGACGATCAGCAGCGCGAGCCCGATCAGGGGGATCAGGAACTGCCCGTTCATCACGTGGATGAAGTGACCGATGGCACCCGTGAACGTGGGCGGCTCGTCCTGCCAGCCGTCGATGACGGACTGGTTGAGGGTGTTGCCGTCGTCGATCCACTTGAAGAGCCCCGAGAGTGCGAACACGATCATCATCGCTTGGAGCACCACCTCGATCGCGACGATGTCGGCGAGGATCCGGTATGTCTTACGCATAGCAACACCCCTTAGCTCGATTCACCGGTCCCAGCATCTACCTGCAGGCGCCAACTGTCTGCAGTTTCCTCGGACTAGTCCAGTCGTGTCGCGAGGTAGCCTCGGGGCGATGTTGAAGCTCGGACGAAGAACGTTTGCCGACACTGACCTGCTCGTGATGGCGATCGTCAACCGCACCAAGGACTCCTTCTACGACCAGGGCGCCACCTGGGCCGAGGAGAAGGCGCTGGACCGTGTCCGCCTCGTCGTCGAGCAAGGTGCCGATCTCGTGGACATCGGCGGGGTCAAGGCTGGGCCCGGCGAGGTCGTGGACGATGCCGAGGAGGAGCGCCGCGTCGCCGGTTTCGTAGCGAAGGTGCGCAGCGAGTTCCCCGACCTGGTGATCAGCGTCGACACGTGGCGGGCGAGCGTCGGCCGAGCGGTCTGCGAGGCGGGCGCCGACGTGCTGAACGACGCGTGGGGCGGCTTCGACCCCGGACTCATGAGTGTTGCCGCGGAGTACGACGCGGCCTACGTCTGCACGCACACGAACGGTGCGACTCCGCGTACGCCGCCACACCGGCCGTCGTACGACGACGTGGTGGCGAGTGCGATCAAGGACACCGTCGCCCTCGCAGAACGCTGCCTGGAGCTCGGCGTGGCGAGGGAGAGCATCCTCATCGACCCCGCCCACGATTTCGACAAGAACACCTGGCACTCGCTCGAGCTCACGCGCCGGCTCGACGAGATGTGTGCGACCGGTTGGCCTGTGCTGGTCAGCCTCTCGAACAAGGACTTCGTCGGTGAGGCGTTGGGCAAGCCACTGGGAGAGCGGCTGATGGGGACCTTGGCCGCTACCGCGGTGAGCGCCTGGCAGGGCGCCCAGGTGTATCGCGTGCACGAGGTGGCGGAGACGCGTCAGTTGCTTGACATGGTTGCCTCGATCAAGGGCACCCGAGCCCCCGAAGCCGTAGTCCGGGGGCTCGCATGAAGGCGGCCGTGTTGTGTCCGCACCCGCCGCTCCTCTTCCGAGAGCTGAGCGGCCGCGAGGACGTCGCCGCGGACCTCAGGAGTGCCTGTCGCCAAGTGCTCAAGGAGGCGCTCGCGACTGGTCCCCGGAAAGTGGTTGTTGTGGGGGCTGCCGATGAGGCACGGACGTGGACCGGTGAGCCAGCCGTGCGCCGCTTCGGTACGACGGAGCCTCGCATGCTCACCGCCGAGCTCCCGCTCTCCGTGGGGATCGGCAGGAGGCTTCTCGACGAGGTGGGGTGGACGGGCGACACGGAGCTGGTCAGCCTCACCTGGACTGCGGTCGATGAGGACGTCGACGCATTGGCAGAGCGGCTGCGCGGAGAGGACAGCGTCGCCCTGCTCCTCGGCGAAGGCAGCACGCGTCGCGGCGAGAAGGCGCCCGGGTACCTCGACGACCGCTCATTCCCCTTCGACGCAGCGACGGCCAAGGCACTGGAGACCGGGGACGCGTCGGCGCTCCGCGACGTGGACGTTGCGCTGGCCGAGGAGCTGATGGTTCTCGGCCGGACCGCGTTCCGGGTGCTCGGTGCGCTCGGGCCGCCGACCTCGGCGAAGCTCGCGTACGACGACGATCCGTTCGGCGTGGCTTATCACGTGGCTCTCTGGCGCTACGCGTGATCCACTGACCGCATGGCAGTCCCGGGCAACCCGCCGCCGGCCGACCTCGCAGCCACCGAGCTGTTCGCCGTCGATGCGTACGTACGAGGCTTCGAGTCCACCGTCGCCGAGCTCGACCCAGACAACCGTCGGGTCCGACTGAGCCGCACGGCGTTCTACCCCGGCGGAGGCGGGCAGCCGCATGACCTCGGCACCATCGCCGGCCGCAACGTCGTCGCCGTACGCCGTGAAGGCGGCTCGATCTGGCACACGCTCGACACCGACGACCTGCCCGACGTCGGCGCCGAGGTCGAGGGCGAGCTGGACTGGGACCGACGGCACGCCTTGATGCGCACGCACACCGCGCTGCACATCCTCTGCGGAGTGATCTGGGCCGACTACGGGATCCCCGTGACCGGCGGCAACATGGAGCCGCTCAAGGGTCGCCTCGACTTCCCGTTCCCGGCGATGTCGGCCGACCTCGGCGCTCGAGTGGAGAAACGGATCAACGAGGAGATCGAGCGGGCGCACGAGATAGTCGTGGACTTCCTGCCTCGCGATCTCGCCGACGCGGACCCTGCGCTGATCCGGACCGCAGCGGACCTGATCCCGCGGGAGATCGACCCGCTGCGCGTCATCGACATCGTCGGTCTGGACCGTCAGGCCGACGGCGGCACCCACCTGCTCACCACCGCTGAGGTCGGCGCGGTGAAGGTCGTGGGAACCGAGAGCAAGGGCAAGGACAACAAGCGCATCCGCATCGAGGTCGGCTAGTTCCACGGACCGAGCGTGTCTTCGGGTGAGGCGGCATCCACGCACTCGCACGCGAGCGAGAGCGCCGCGTGCCTCCCGCCACGCTGCCGAGTCAGCGCTTTGCCATGAGCAACGCCTGCGCGGACCGGGCCACCAGGCCCTGCTCGTCGTACACGTGAGAGGTGGCCAGGCCCACGCTGCCGCTCGACAGGGTGGTCTTCGCGTCGAGGCAGATCCACTCGCCGACGGGCGGCCGAAGCACGTGCACGGTCAGCTCGGTGTTGAGGAAGCCCCACTCCGCGGGGTCCAGGGCTGAGGACACCCCGGACGCGGAGTCGACGATCGTCATCAGCCGCGCGATGGGCGACCAGGGTTCGCCGCTGACGAGCTCGACCCGCGGCCGTATCCACGCCGTGGCTCGTCCGATGCCGACGTAGCCAGATGCCCACCGCCACTCCGTCGCGTCGGCGTAGCCCGACTGCCACGAGGGCGGGAAGGGTCGCGGGTCCGCCTCCGCAGGGCCTGGAGCGGGAACCGTCTGCTCGGCTGACAACCCCGAGGGTGCGTCCGGGAAGAGCCACACCGACGCCCGCGCGACCGGCCGCTCGGCGGACAGCACTGCCTCCGCCAGGGCCACAGATCGGCCGGGTCGCACGACCTGAGCGGAGACGGTCAGAGGCGCCACCGGGATCGGGCCGAGGAGCTCGACGGTGATCCGGCCGATCACGCGGCCATCGGCCTCGGGAAGGGCCTGCACGGCCCCGGCCAGCAGTGCCGAGGGGGGACCGCCGTGCTGCACCTCGGGGCCCCAGGCGGAGGCCGTGTGAGGCGTGGAGTCGAGGCCGCCATCGGCGTTCCGGACGTAGAAGGAGGAGTGCACGAGAGCCATCATGACGGGCGGGACATACCGATTTCCGCAACGGGGTCCGCCCTGTGTATCGTTCTCTGCCGTTGCCCCTTTAGCTCAGTCGGTAGAGCGTCTCCATGGTAAGGAGAAGGTCTACGGTTCGATTCCGTAAAGGGGCTCTGGGTAGGGAGCCCGGGCTGAGAGGCCCGGGCCCCGTCCCGGTGGCGGGGTAGCTCAGGTGGTTAGAGCACACGGCTCATAATCGTGGTGTCGCGGGTTCGAGTCCCGCCCCCGCTACTCGATCGTTTTGGTCCTGGCTTGCCCTCTAGGGCAGAATTGACCGTTGCAATACCCGACCGACCAAGAAGAGGCACACCGTGGCCAGCAAGTCCAGCGACGTACGTCCCAAGATCACCATGGCCTGCACGGAGTGCAAGGAGCGCAACTACATCACCAAGAAGAACCGGCGCAACGACCCGGACCGTCTTGACATGAAGAAGTTCTGCCCGCGCTGCCGCACGCACACCGTGCACCGCGAGACCCGCTGAGCCGGTCCTCACAGCCTCAGAAGCGGTCCTTCGGGGCCGCTTCTTGCTTTTCGAGTGGGGCTCTCCAGGCGTGGTCACCGCGCCCGCGGTGCGGTTGGCTGCCGGGGCCTTTGTAGGCTCTCTCTATGCCAGTCGACGCGTCCCTCCAGGGACGGACCTTCCCGCCGACCGCGCCGTACGAGGTCTCCCGGCACAAGCTCGACGAGTTCGCCGCGGCCACGGGCAACGAGTACGCCGACGGCTCCGCTCCGGCCACGTTCCCGATCGTCGTCGCCTTCCAGGCCATGACCGACCTGATGAACGACCCGACCGTCGGCATCCAGCTGCACCATGTGGTCCATGGCGAGCAGCGATTCTCCTACCAACGGCCGGTGGTGGCCGGTGACGTCCTCAGCGCCACGCTGACCGTCGAGTCACTGCGCCAGATCGGTGGGGCCGACATCATCGGCACCCGGAGCGACATCACGGATGCGGACGGGGAGCTCGTGGTGACGGCGTACGCCACGCTCGTGCACAAGGCACCCGAGGAGGCGACCGCATGAACGTCGGCGACACCTTCGAGCCGCAGACGTACGTCGTCACGCGCGCCGACCTGGTCCGCTACGCCGGCGCCAGCGGCGACTTCAACCCGATCCACTGGTCCGAACGCGTCGCGACCGCCGTCGGTCTTCCCGGTGTCATCGCGCACGGCATGTTCACGATGGCCCTCGCGGCCCGGGCGCTGGACACCTGGGCGGGCAGCGCCGGCCAGATCCGCGAGCTGGGCTGCAAGTTCACCAAGCCGGTTGTGGTCCCGGACGACGACGAGGGCGTGACCCTCCTGGTCGCCGGCACGGTCAAGGAGCTCCGCGACGATGCGATCGTGGTCGCACTCGAGGTCACTTGCGGCGGCGAGAAGGTGCTCGGCCTCCCGAAGGCCGTTCTCGCACGTGACTGACCTGCGCGAGCTCACCACCCTGCGGCTCGGCGGGCCCGCCGACCAGTTCTTCCGCGTCACCACCGAGCAGGAGCTGCTCGACGTGGAGTGCGGCGAGGACGACCTCGGCGACTGGGTGCTGCTGATCGCTGGCGGCTCGAACCTCGTCGTCGCGGATGAAGGCTTCCGGGGGGCTGCGATCAAGATCGACACCCGGGGCATCGAGGTCGAGCGCGAGGTGTGCGCGGGTGCCTGTGTGACGGTTGCCGCGGGGGAGTCGTGGGACGACTTCGTGGCCCTTGCCGTCGATAGCGGGTGGACGGGCATCGAGGCGCTCGCCGGGATCCCCGGGAGCGTCGGGGCCACGCCCATCCAGAACGTCGGGGCCTACGGCCAGGAGGTGTCCGAGGTCGTCGCCCGGGTTCGCTGCTGGGACCGCGGTGACCTGGCCATCAAGACCTTCAGCGCGGCCGAGTGCGGGTTCGGCTACCGCACCAGCAGGTTCAAGGCCGAGCCCCAGCGGTACGTCGTACTCAACGTGATGTTCCAGTTCAAGGAGGGGACCCTCAGCGCCCCCATCCGCTACACCGAGCTGGCACGAACGCTGGGCGTGGAGCTGGGCGCTCGGGTGCCGATGGGTGATGTGCGCGCAGCCGTCCTCGATCTGCGCCGCGCCAAGGGCATGGTGCTCGACGCCACCGACCACGACACCTGGAGCGCTGGGTCGTTCTTCACCAACCCGTTCGTCGCCGCCGCCCCCGAGGGTGCGCCGGCGTACCCCCAGCCCGACGGCACCGTGAAGACGAGCGCCGCGTGGCTGATCGAGCAGGCCGGGTTCGGCAAGGGCTACGGCAACGACCGTGTCGGCCTCTCGACGAAGCACACCCTGGCTCTCACGAACCGGGGCAGTGGCACCACCCGGGACTTGCTTGCCCTTGCCGAGGAGATCCAGCGCGGCGTGCACGCGTCCTACGGCATCTGGCTGGTCAACGAGCCGGTCCTGGTCGGCTGCACGCTGCCGGACCCGCCACTCGCCTGAGGCCAGTGGCTCAGGCGGCTTGCTCGCCGCCGGCGTTCTCGGTGCTGGACGAGGTCTCCTCCTGGAAGTCCTCGTGCGACAGGTTGCGAACCCGGTTCGGGTTGGCGACGGTGCGAACGTCGTTCATGTGTGGAACCCCCTCTATGAGTGTCAGAACTATCTTGACATGAAGATATTTCTGATGCACATCGGGCTAGTCCGTCGTCCACTCCTCGACCACGGCCAAGAGCTCCCGCTGCACGGAGTCAGGCGCCGCTGAGGCCCGGATCGACATGGCAGCGAGGTTCGCGAGCTGCGCGTCTTCGAGGTCGTGGGCGGTCCGCATCGCGGCGTACTGGGCCCCGAGCCGGGACCCGAACAGCAGGGGGTCGTCTGCGCCGAGCGCGACCGTCGCCCCTGCCTCGAGCAGCTGCCGAAGCGGCACCGAGGAGGGGTCCGGGTAGACCCCCAGCGACACGTTGGAGAGTGGGCACACCTCAAGGGCGACCCCCCGCTCGACGATGCGGGCGAGCAGTGCCGGGTCCTCGGCCGCGCGGACGCCGTGGCCCAGACGGTGGGCACCCAGCTCCTCCACGGCCACCCGGATGTTCTCCGGGCCGACCAGCTCACCGGCATGGGGGACCAGCCGGAGGCCGGCCCGCTCTGCGATCCGGAAAGCGGCAGCGAAGTCGCACGTCGCGCCGCGGCGCTCGTCGTTGGAGAGCCCGAAGCCCACGACGCCCTGGTCGGCGTACCGGGCGGCCAGGCGAGCCAACGTGCGCGCGTCCAGGGGGTGTCGCGTGCGGTTGGCCGCCACCACGATGCCCAGACCGATACCGAGGTCGCGCGTGGCCTCGGATGCGGCGTCGAGCACCAGCTCCAGGAATGCGGTGATCCCGCCGAACCGCGCGGCGTAGCCACTCGGGTCGACCTGCAGCTCCAGCCAGCGCCCACCGTCGGCGAAGTCGTCCTCAGCCGCCTCGCGCACCAGTCGGCGCACGTCGGCCTCGGTCCGGAGCACGGACCGCGCCACGTCGTACAGCCGCTGGAAGCGGAACCAGCCCTTCTCGTCCCGGGCCGAGAGCTGCGGAGGCCAGTCCTGCACGAGGGCGTCCGGGAGCACGTGCCCGTCCCGCTCAGCGAGCTCGAGGAGGGTCGAGTGCCGCATCGACCCCGTGAAGTGCAGGTGCAGGTGCGCCTTCGGCAGGGCCAGCAGGTCCCTCACCGGTGGTCGAGCCGGATGCGAGCGAAGCGAGCGACGCGTCGAGACCCAGCCACCGTCAGGCGAAGAGCTTCTGCAGCCGAGTGGCGCCTTCGACCAGGTCGCTGTCGCCCAGCGCATAGGACAGCCGGAGGTAGCCCGGCGAGCCGAACGCCTCACCCGGCACCACGGCGACCTCGGCCTTCTCGAGGATGTACGTCGCGAGGTCGGCCGAGCTGTCGATCACCTGGCCGTCGTACTCCTTGCCGAGGAGCCCCTTCACGGAGGGGTACACGTAGAACGCGCCCTTCGGCTCCGGGCAGACGACCCCGTCGATCTCGTTGAGCAGCTTCACGATGGTCCGGCGCCGGCGGTCGAACGCGATACCCATCTCCTGCACTGCGGCCAGGTCACCGGACACAGCGGCCATCGCGGCGCGCTGCGACACGTTGGCGACATTGGAGGTGGCGTGCGACTGCAGGTTGGTGGCCGCCTTCACGACATCCGAGGGGCCAATCAGCCAGCCCACGCGCCAGCCGGTCATGGCATAGGTCTTCGCCACGCCGTTGACGATGATGCAGTTGTCGGCCAGCTCGGGCACCGCGACCGGCATCGAGACCGCCTCGGTGCCGTCGTACACGAGGTGCTCGTAGATCTCGTCGCAGATCACCCAGAGGCCGTTGTCCTCGACCCACTTTCCGATCGCGACGACCTGCTCGCGGGAGTAGACAGATCCCGTCGGGTTCGAGGGCGAGCAGAACAGCAGCGCCTTGGTCTTCGGCGTGCGGGCGGCCTCGAGCTGCTCCACGGTCACCAAGTAGTCCTGGGTCTCGTCGGCCAGGACCTCGACGGGGACGCCACCGGCGAGCTTGATCGACTCCGGGTAGGTGGTCCAGTACGGCGCCGGCAGGATCACCTCGTCGCCCGGGTCGATGATCGTCGCGAAGGCCTCGTAGACGGCCTGCTTGCCACCGTTGGTGACCACGACCTGGGAGGCATCGATGTCGTACCCGCTGTCGCGGCGAGTCTTGTCCGCGATCGCCTCCTTGAGCGCCGGCAGGCCTCCGGCCGGGGTGTACCGGTGGTTCTGCGGGTCCGCGCACGCCTTGACCGCGGCGTCGACGATGTACGGCGGTGTGGGGAAGTCGGGTTCCCCGGCGCCGAAGCCGATGACGGGTCGACCCGCGGCCTTGAGCGCCTTCGCCTTCGCATCCACGGCGAGCGTGGCGGACTCGGCGATGTTGCCGATACGGGCGGAGATGCGAGGCTTGGGATCGGTCATGGGCCTATCGTTCCACCTGCCCCCGAACCGTCGCACCCTGGTTCGACTTCACTGGGCGAACTCTCTACACTCGGTGCCTGGTGGTTCCTCACCCTTGGTTGTCATGCCCGCAATCGATCGCCTCCCTCGCGAAGCGCGCTCGAAAACGGGTCGCCGGCCGAGGATGATGGCCGCCATAGGGCACTAGCTCAACTGGCAGAGCATCGGTCTCCAAAACCGAAGGTTGGGGGTTCAAGTCCCTCGTGCCCTGCGAGGCAGCAAGCAAGGCAACAACCATCTGGGAAGTAGGTGCAGGACGGTGTCGGAGAGTCGCCCAACCTCGTCGCCGGCGTCGTCGTCGGCCGGCGGGAAGCGCGTCAGCCCCGCAACGTACTACCGCCAGATCGTCGCCGAGCTCCGGAAGGTCGTCTGGCCGACGCAGCAGCAGCTGATCACGTACTTCATCGTGGTCCTGGTGTTCGTGCTCGTGGTCATGACGATCGTTTCGCTTCTCGACCTCGGTTTCGGAAAGCTCGTCTTCGAGGTCTTCGGAGGCACGCCCGATTCCGCCTGAGCCCCCCGCTCAGCATCCGTAACGCAAAGCCCCGGGACGCCCGGGCACCGAAAGAGTGAAGGTGACTGACAACCGTGTCGCAGCCGTACGACGACGAGCAGGTCGAGCACGAGGCACCGGCTGACGCCGAGGCCGAGGAGGCCATGCCTGCCGTGCCTGCCGAAGGTGACACCGACGTCGTTGCCGACCCCACCGAAGCGCTCGAGGACGAGTCGGCCGAGGAGCCCGTCGCTGACGAGGAGCCCGCTGACGAGGAGCCCGCTGACGAGGCCCCGGCTGACGAGGAGCCCGCTGACGAGGCCGACATCGACAAGCCGGGCGACCCGCTCGAGGAGTTCCGCGCCGCGCTGCGCGACAAGCCGGGCGACTGGTTCGTGATCCACACCTACTCCGGCATGGAGAACCGGGTGAAGGCGAACCTCGAGACCCGCATCATCTCCCTCAACATGGAGGACTACATCCACGAGGTCGTGGTCCCCACCGAAGAGGTCGCCGAGATCAAGAACGGCCAGCGCAAGCTGGTCAAGCGCACCGTGCTGCCCGGCTACGTGCTCGTCCGCATGGACCTGACCGACGAGTCGTGGTCCGCCGTTCGCCACACGCCGTCGGTGACGGGCTTCGTCGGCCACAGCCACCAGCCGGTGCCGCTGAGCCTCGACGAGGTCGAGAACATGCTCGCCCCGGCCATCGTGGCCGAGGCCGAGGCTGCCTCTCCTGATTCGGGTGGCGGCTCCTCGACTCCGGCGAAGAAGAAGGTCGAGGTCGCCGACTTCGACGTCTCCGACTCGGTCATGGTGGTCGACGGCCCGTTCGCGACGCTGCACGCCACGATCACCGAGATCAACGCGGAGTCCCAGAGGGTCAAGGCCCTCGTCGAGATCTTCGGCCGGGAGACCCCGGTCGAGCTGAGCTTCAGCCAGATTCAGAAGGTCTGAAGCGGAAGTCAAGTGTGGGAGGGGTTGCGGCCCCGACATGACCACGAAGGAAAGAGAAAGAAATGCCTCCGAAGAAGAAGATTGCAGCGCTCGTCAAGGTGCAGCTGCAGGCTGGTGCGGCCACTCCCGCTCCGCCGGTCGGTACCGCGCTCGGTCCGCACGGCGTGAACATCATGGAGTTCTGCAAGGCCTACAACGCCGCGACCGAGTCGCAGCGTGGTCAGGTCATCCCGGTCGAGATCACGATCTATGAGGACCGCAGCTTCACCTTCGTCACGAAGACGCCTCCGGCGGCTGAGCTGATCAAGAAGGCTGCTGGGCTCGCCAAGGGATCGTCGGTCCCGCACAAGGACAAGGTCGGCAAGCTGACCAAGGACCAGGTGCGCGAGATCGCCCAAGGCAAGCTCGTCGACCTCAACGCCAACGACATCGACGCCGCGATGAAGATCATCGAGGGCACGGCCCGTTCCATGGGCGTCACCGTCGAAGGCTGACCAAGAAAACTGGCAACACGTGGCAGGCCCGCTCTGCGGCCGACAGACCACAACTGGTGAAAGGAACCAGACATGCAGCGCAGCAAGAACTACCGTGCCGCGGCCGAGGCCGTGACCGAGGACGAGCTCTACTCACCGCTCGCGGCGATCAAGCTCGCCAAGGCCGGCGCGAAGACGAAGTTCGACCAGACCGTCGACGTGGCCATGCGCCTCGGCGTCGACCCCCGCAAGGCGGACCAGATGGTCCGCGGCACCGTCAACCTTCCGCACGGCACCGGCAAGACCGCCAGGGTCCTGGTCTTCGCCACCGCAGACAAGGCTGACGCCGCCCGCGAGGCCGGTGCCGACTTCGTCGGTGCCGACGAGCTGATCGAGAAGGTCAACGGTGGCTGGCTCGACTTCGACGCCGTCGTCGCGACGCCCGACATGATGGGCAAGGTCGGTCGCCTGGGTCGTGTCCTCGGCCCCCGCAACCTGATGCCGAACCCGAAGACTGGCACGGTGACGCCCGACGTCGCCAAGGCTGTCTCCGACATCAAGGGCGGCAAGATCGAGTTCCGCGTCGACCGGCACTCGAACCTGCACTTCATCATCGGCAAGGCGTCCTTCTCCGAGACCCAGCTCGCGGAGAACTACGCTGCCGCGCTCGAGGAGGTGCTGCGGCTCAAGCCGTCCAGCTCCAAGGGCCGCTACGTCAAGAAGATCACCTTCTCGACGACCATGGGCCCCGGCGTCCAGGTCGACCCCAACCGCACCAAGAACGTCGCGGTCGAGGACGAGACCCAGGCCTGACGTCTCGTACTGGCTCGTTGGCCCGGTCACCGCAAGGTGGCCGGGCCTTCGGCTTTCCGGTGCGAGGCGCGCTC
>DATILB010000169.1:0-22373 GCA_035477015.1 Nocardioidaceae bacterium
GGTGGCGTGAGGTCTCCACTGATCGGCTGCCCGAGTCGGCATCGGCGGCGCCGGACCAGGACGAAGTCATCGCGCTGCGCGCCGCGCTCGACTCGCTGGCGCCGCGGCAACGGGCGGTGATCGTGCTCCGCTACTTCGAGGACCTGACCGAGCGCCAGACTGCCGAGTCGCTCGGCATCTCGGTCGGCACGGTGAAGTCCCAGGCGCGCGATGCCGTGGCCAAGTTGCGGACGCTGCTCCCGGATCTCGAGGAGTCGCCCGCCGTCACGCGCAGCTGATCCGGCCGGCCAGCTCGGCATTCGACAGGACGAGCGCCACGTTGGCGGCCAGGCTGGCGCCATCGGTCTCCTCGTGGAAGTACGCCAGCAGGAAGGGAGTGACCTCCTTGCCGGTCACTCCGGCGACAGCCGCCGCTGCCAGACCGGCCTGGAGGGTGCGTTCGTGCAGCCGGTGGTCCATCTCCTCCTCGGCTGCGATCGGGTTCGCCACCACCACCGCCTGCTCGAGGCGCAGCGCGTCGCGGGACCGCATGAGTGCCGCCACCTCCTCGGGCTCGTCGACCCGCCACGGGACCGGGAGCCCCGTGTCGCGGATGTAGAAGCCGGGGAAGGTGTCCGTGCGATAGCCGACCACGGTCACCGACAGGGTCTCGAGACGCTCGAGGGTCGCGGGTACGTCGAGGATCGACTTCACGCCGGCACACACGACAGTGATGGGAATACGTCCCAGCGCGGCGAGGTCCGCGGACTCGTCGAAGGTGTCCTGCGCGTCGCGGTGCACTCCCCCGAGCCCACCCGTCGCGAAGCAGCGGATGCCGGCCAGATGGGCGAGGTGCGACGTCGCGGCCACCGTGGTCGCACCGACGAGTCCCCGGCTGATCACGAGACCGAGGTCCCGGTTGCTCGACTTCACAACCTCCTCGTCCTCGGCGACCCGCACGAGCGCATCGTCGTCCAGCCCGATGCAGACCTGTCCGTCGACGATTGCGATCGTCGCGGGGACCGCACCGCCACGACGTACGGCCGCCTCGATGTCCCTCGCGGTCGCTGCGGCTGACTCGGACGGCAACCCGTGGCTGATGATCGTCGACTCGAGGGCCACGACGCCGCGGCCCTCCGCGATAGCGTCGGAGACCTCAGGGGCGATCACGAGCGGTGGGGTCGTCACCCTCGCATTCTGCAGGAGGGCTCATGCGGGTCGCGTGCGTCGGCGACATCATGCTCGACGTCATCGTGTCCACGGAGCGGCCTCTCGCCGTCGACGACGACACCGAGGCGACCATCGCCTTCTCGCCGGGCGGCCAGGCAGCCAACGTCGCGGCCTGGGTGGTTGCGCTCGGTGGTGAGGCCGTCGTCTTCGGCCCGCGAGGACCCGGAGCCGGTGCACTCGCTGTGGCCTCGCTCGAGGAGCGTGGCGTCACCGTGGTCGGCCCGAGCGTCCCGCGCAGTGGCGCGGTTGTCTCACTGGTCGCCGAAGGGCGCCGTTCGCTCGCCTCGGACGGCGGGTCACCGAGCTGGCTCGACGAGGTGGCACCGGGTCCGTGGCTCGACGACGTCGACTGGCTGTTCGTCTCCGGCTACGCGCTCCTTCGCGCAGCCGACCCGGCACGCCTCGTGGCACTGGCCTCGGGCATGCGCGTGGCCGTGGACCTGTCGTCCGCGGCGATGATCGAGGAGTACGGCGCCGACCGCTTCCGCGCCCTGTGGCAGTCCCTCTCCCCTGCGGTCGTCTTCGCGAACGACGACGAGTGGAGTGTCTGCGGTGCGCCGTTCGACGGAACCCTCGTGCTCAAGCACGGTGCCGGCGGCGCGACCTTCGACGGCGTACACCAGCCGGCCCGGCCGGCGGACGTCGTCGACGTGACGGGTGCGGGCGACGCTCTGGCCGCCGGGTGGTTCGTCAGCGGGGTGGAGCTCGCGATGCAGACCGCCGCGGACTGCGTCGAGCAAGTCGGCGCGCAGCCGCATCCTGCGTGACCGCTTGCCGTCATCCCGTGCGGCCGCGTGCCCGGATCTGCCGATGGTCGCGCACCCGCCGGTCGAGCCGCGCCGTGAGCGCAAGCGAACAAGCGTGTCGAGACCAACCGCCGCGGACGCACTGACTGAGCCACAGTGAGTTGGCTGCGCCCGTCACCAGTGGTCTCGACACGGTCGTCGCCTTCGGCGACGTCCCGGCTCGACCGGCGGTTATTCCTATGCCGCCGCGGGCCTAGCCCAAGAAGACGCTGAGCGCCACGGCGACCGAGGTTGCGGCGAGGGCGATCACGGCCACGATCGCGACGATCCGCACGAACTGTTGGTTCATCAGTCGTCCACTGGCCTCAGGACACGCAGGTGGCCACGCCGGCCGACCTCGCGGCTGCCCGACTCGACCTCGGGCATCATCTGCGCCGGAGGCAGCGGTCGGGCGGCCTCACGAACAGCATCGGCGAGGGCCAGCAGGTCGTCGCTCGACGGCCCGAACGAGTCGGGGTCAGGTGCCAGCCGGAGCACCTCCCAGCCTCGCGGCGCGGAGAGCCGTCCGGAGTGCTCCTCGCACAGGTCGTACGCGTGCGGCTCGGCGTAGATGGCGAGAGGTCCCAGAACGGCGGTCTGGTCGGAGTAGACGTAGGTCAGCGTGGCCGCGGCGGCGCGCCCGCAGGCAGTGCGGGAGCATCGGCGGACAGGACTCACGGAGCAGACGCTACAACGAGACCGGGACGACGCTGGCTAGGCTCGCGGTGTGAGTACGCCGCCCAACTCGAGACGGACCGGCAGTCGCAGGGACCGGCACGGCAGGGGCATGCGCGGACCTGCGACGATGCCCGGCCCGCTGTCCCCGACCGGCGTACCCAGACTGCGCAACATGCGCGAGGAGTTCGACTCGCTGGTGCTGTCCGTCGTGCGCGAGCTCGAGAAGCGCTGGAAGGACGACCTCGGCGAAGTGGAGTTCGCAGTCGAGGAGACGCCGCTGCTTCCGGACGACTGGGATGCCGACACCGTCCCCCTGGCCTCCATGGCGCCAGGAACCGGCGGGAGCCCGACGCGCCTGGTGCTCTTCCGTCGGCCGATCGAGTTGCGCTGCGAGACGAAACCCGAGCTCGCTGCACTCGTCTTCACGGTTCTCGTGGAGCAGGTCTCGGAGTTCCTCGGCCGACCACCCGAGGAGATCGACCCCCGCTACGAGGCCGAGTAACCGTTCAGGCTGCTGGCCGCACCGCGGGGATCCGGATCGTGGTCGGCAGGTCGCGCAGCGGCACTGCCGACTCCCCCGAGTAGACGATCGAGCCGAACACGGTGGCCTTGGCGGGCTCAACCACGACGTAGGCCGCGAGCCGTGGGGCCTTCCAGGTGTCGGTGGCATGGGCGTCGAGGGAGATGGTGGTCCCGCCGACGGATTCACCCTCGACCGAGTACGCCGTTACGGTGGCCCTCGCTGCCTCGCCGAGAGCCGTCAGGTGGACCGTGCTTCGTCCGATCACCGGGAGGCCCGCGATCGTCGTGAGCGCCTGGGCCGGACCGGCGTACACGATGTCTCCGCCTTGCACGACCGAGCGCAGGACGGCCACGACGGGCAGGTCACTGACCAGTCTCACGGCGACGTTCTCGTCGGCGAGGGCCGAAAGGTCGACCGCCAGGAGCGCGCCGGGGTCGACGGACAGCTGGTTCAGGTCGGGTGACAGGACGCGACCGCTCGGCCCGGCGAGCTCGACCGTGACAACGGCCTCGAGGTCCGAAGGGTTGGCGACCAGCAGGGTGCGAAAACGACTCCCGGCCGGCACTCCGGAGAGCCGGAGGATGCGCGCGGGCTCGATCTGGGAGGGCAGCCACTCGAACCCCGGCTCGGCCGCGGGAGTCTCGGCGAAGCGATCGCTGACGGCGGCGACAACACGGCCCCGGGATGCGTGGACGCGGATCGCCAGCTCGTCGTTCTGAGGCGCCAGCGCGACGAGGGACAATGTCCGGCTCTCGCCAGGAGCCAGCGTGATCCCACTGCCGCCCGTCTCGGCGACGTCGATCTCACCTTCGGGTGAGAGCACCTTGATGTCGACGACCGCGGGGCCGCTGTCGAGGTTGGCGATCGTCAGCGTGGACTCGTGGTCGATCGACGCACCGAGGCCGGTGAACCACCAGCTCGCCCGCGGAGAGGGGCACTCGGTGATCGCAGTGCTGGACCCCGTGTCCGCACGCCAGGCCACGAGCCCTTGGGCCAGGCCATCGGTGCCGGTCAGGCGCACGCCGCGCTCTGTGCTGCCCACCACCTCCGAGGCCTCTCCCCGGGACAGACGCGGAGCACCAGTCACGCTGCCGTCCTGGCCGAGGTCGTCACCGACAACGGAGGCGACGCCGAACGACGTGCTCACGCCCTCCGGCAAGTTCGGCCTGCGCGGGCATCCGAGGGTGATCTGCGAGACCGGGGCTCCGGTCGCTGCGGAGGGTCGCGGCGCCGGGCCGGGATCCGAGGGTGTCACCAGTACCAGGATCGCGGCGGCGACCAGGCTCGCGACGGCCACAGCGGTGGATCCGAGCAGGACACCAGAGGTGGGGCGCTGTCGAGCGGCCCGTCGAACACCGGTCGGACGAGGGTCGCTCATCGCTCGGCCCTCCTTCGCGTCGGGGCTGCGAAGACGCCGGCGACGACGACACCGAGGCACTGGAGGGCTACGAGCCATGGGTGCAAGGCCCCACCTCGATCCTCGTCGGAGAGGGTTGCCTCGTCCTCGAGGCGCCACGCGCGCGAGCCTGGCGCCAACGCGCTGGCGGGTGCGACCCCAGCGAGGCTGTCGAGGTTCCCTGAAAGCTGCTGGTCCACGGGCGCGGGCGCATAGACGAACTGCACCCCCAGGGTGCGCAGACTCTCGGCCGCAGACTCGCCGGGCACTCCGGCCAGGTCGCCGACCACCTCGCTGAGTGGTCCCTGGTCGTTCGCCGACGGCAGCACGGCGTCGTCGCCGAGGCGCAGGCCGGGTTCACGAAGCAGCAGGTAGCGGAAGCCAGCGCTCTGGGAGCCGCGAACGACGAGGATTCCCTGGGCCACATCGCGGCTGACCGCGTCCGTCATGTACTCGGGCACGGCCGAGACCGGACCGCGGTCGATCTCGCCGTCCGCACCGGAGAACGCCCACCAGGCCAGTCCCACTGCGGGAGTCACCACAGCCAGCACGGCGACCGCCGCACCCACCGGCTGTCGCCAGCCGAACGCGTGCTCCGCCAGCTGCTCGCGAATGCCCGTGCCTGCGATGGCCACGGCGGCGATTGCCGCCCCTTGAACTAGGAGCAGGGGTACGCCGAGCCAGATGCGTTCCTCAGTCCCGGTCGCAGCCAGGGACACCCGAGCTCCGGCGAGCACCGCCGTGGCGAGGAGCCCAAGCAGCAGCACGGACCAGGCCGCAAGCACCCGCGACCTTGTGTCGGTCCGGGCCAAAGCGAAGGCGGCCGCAACGGCGATGCCTACCGACAACCAGGCAGGTGCACCCGACTCACCCGGCCGCCCCAGCACGATGTCCCAGGCGCTCAGGCTGCCGATCAGCTCGGAGGCCGGCCGTCCCGCCTCGAGCAGCCACGAAGAGATCCCGTCGTGGGACCAGGTCAGCAGGGCCCAAGGCAGGAGAAGGGCCGCTGCCACGCTCACCGCCGCGAGAACGGGACGTCGAAGCTCGTCGAAGGCGCCTCGGTTCTGCGAGTAGCACCAGCCCAGCACACCCGCGGCGACGACCACGGCCAACGGCAACAGGAGCGGCGCGAAGGCGGCCCCCAGCGCCAACCACAGGGCGGTGCGGTACGACGCACGTGAGCGCCGGTCCTGGGTCTCCGAGGCGAGGAAGAGGGCGGCGTGTGCGAGCCACGGAAGGACGACCGCGACCACGACGGTCCCGATCCGGCCCTGCTGCACGGCGCCGGACAGCACTGGGAGCAGGCCGTAAGCGACCCCACCCCACAGGGCGGAGTGCCAAGAATCGGTGACCCGACGGAGGAAACGGAATGCTCCCCACGCGGCCGCCGGGACCGCGAAGAAGAACAGCAGGTCGACGACAAGCCACGCCTTGCCCAGCATCAGCGTGGCGGCCCCAGCGAGCGGCAGGAGGTACGGCGGCGAGGGCACCGTGGAGCCGACGCCAAGGTCGTGCCATCCCTCGAAGGCCCGCGACCACCAGTACCCGGCACCGTCCGGCGGCGGCAGCAGCGCGCCACCGGACAGGAACCCGCTGCCGATGTGGCCGCGCATCCCCAGGAGTGCGAGCAACATCAGACCGGCGAACACCCAGGCGACGGGACTCACCACGAGGCGTGCCACGAGCCCCGTGTCGTCATCGAGGTTCTGGGTGTCCTCGTCGACCGGGCCGGTCTCTGCCAGGGTCCGCTCACGACGGGCTGCCGTGAGATCGGCTGCCTGGTTCACCACCGCAGAAGCCACGTCGCTGACGAAGTCGAGCCCATGGCGATACGGCAGCCACGCAGGGGCCAACAGCTGCTTGACCCGTGCGTGCGGCACCGTGGCGGTCCGCCGGCGGGCAGCACGGCCGGCGATGATCCGGTCGGGCCGCAGGTACACCCGGGCGACGGCGCTCAGCTCGTCGTACGCCTCACCCGGTGCGCGCACGAGTAGGAAGCCCAGCACCCGGACGAGACTGCCGAGGAGCAGCCGAAGCAGCCGCCAGGGCAGCCCGCGTCCCGGTCCGTTGACCAGCAACGTGTACAGCGCAGCCTCGCGCTCCACCCGGTGGAAGCGCTTGCCCGTCAGCGGCGTACGCCGCACCCCGCGGTGAGCCGCCTCGGCATGGAACACGACAGCATCGGGGACGACGACCGTGCGGTGACCGGCGCGGGCGGCACGCCACCCGAAGTCGAGGTCGTTGCCGAAGATGGGCAGCCGCTCGTCGAAGCCGATCGTCTCGAGGACGGTGCGCCGCACCAGCATGCCGGCGGTGTTGACGGCGAGCACGTCGCGCTTGCGGTCGTGCTGGCCCTGGTCGTACTCACCCCGCTCGAGTCCCGTCTCACGGCGGCCGGTGCCGCTGATCGTGACGCCGAGCTCGAGGAGCCGACGCAGCGACGGCCACTCGCGGAGCTTCGGGCCCAGGACGGCTATGTCGGGGGCGGCCGCAGCGAGGAGGTGCTCGAGAGCGTCGGGGGCCGGGTTGCTGTCGTCGTGGATCAGCCACACCCACTCGTCCTCGACGGCAGGCGGGAGGACGGAGAGGCCTCGCGCAACCGCCGCGGAGTACGGCGCCAGGGGCTGCCCGGCGAGGACCGCGTCCTGCCCGAGGCGCTCGCGCAACAGCTCGCCGCTGTTGTCGCTGGAGGACGTGTCGACCGCTACGACGGCGTCGACGGGACGTGTCTGGGACTCGATCCCGTCGAGGACGGCGGGAAGCCAACGCGCACCGTCGTGGCTCACCAGGAGCGCCGTCACCTTCACGGCGCTAAACCTTACGGCCGAGCGTGTCTTCGGGTGTGGCAGCGTCCACGCACTCGCAAGCGAGCGAGAGCGCCGCGTGCCTCCCGACACGCTGCCGGCTAGACAGCCCGCTTCTTGAGCTTGCGCCGCTCGCGCTCGCTCAGCCCGCCCCAGATGCCGAAGCGCTCGTCGTTCTGGAGTGCGTACTCCAGACAGTCGCCCCGAACATCACACGTGAGGCAGACCCGCTTGGCTTCTCTCGTCGAGCCGCCCTTCTCCGGGAAGAACGCCTCGGGATCGGTCTGCGCGCACAGAGCGCGCTCCTGCCAACCGAACTCCTCGGCTTCCCCGTCGAGTACGTACAGTTCTCGCACGGCCTTCCGCCCTTCGACCCTTGAGACCCTTGCGGGTCCCCATCCATTGAGTTCGTCTCCCTGACGGTGTCGCCCGTCACTCCCGGACCGTCGAACAACACTAGGGGAATTACACGCCTGTCACTTCCAGGAAGTCAAGCGGAACTCTGGTATACGTCCAACACGCCGATTGAGTTGACCGTTCGACTGATAGCGGGATAGAAGCCACCCATGACATCTCAGGGGACCCTCCAGCGGAACATCACGGTGCTGTCCGGCGGGGTCGGCGGCGCTCGCTTCCTCCAAGGCCTCCTTAGGATTCCGGACGTCACGGTCACGGTCGTGGCCAACACCGGGGACGACCTCTGGGTGCACGGACTCAAGGTCTGCCCCGACCTCGACACCGTCATGTACACCCTCGGGGACGGCATCGACACCGAGCGCGGCTGGGGGCGCAAGGCCGAGACGTTCCACGCGAAGGAGGAGCTCGCGGCGTACGGCGTGGAGCCCACCTGGTTCGGCCTGGGCGACCGTGACATCGCCACTCACCTGGTCCGCACGCAGATGATCGAGGCGGGCTACAGCCTCTCGTCGGTGACCGCCGCCCTGTGCGAGCGATGGCAGCCGGGGGTCCGGCTGCTGCCGATGACCGACGACCGGGTCGAGACCCACATCGCCGTCGACGACGCCGAGTCGCCGAGCGGCACCAAGGTCGTGCACTTCCAGGAGTACTGGATCCGGATGCAGGCCGCTGTTCCGGCCCGCGCGGTCATCCCGGTCGGGATGGAGAACGCGAAACCCGCACCGGGCGTGCTCGAGGCCATCACCGAAGCCGACCTGGTGATCCTGCCGCCGTCGAACCCGGTCGTGTCCGTGGGCACGATCCTCGCGGTGCCCGGCATCCGTGACGCGTTGCGCTCGACGGGGGCGAAGGTCGTCGGCCTCTCCCCCATCGTCGGCGGCGCCCACGTGCGCGGAATGGCGCAGCAGCTGCTCGAGTCGATCGGCGTCCCGGTCACGGCCGACGGCGTCGCGCTCCACTACGGCGCGCGTACGTCGGGCGGGCTCCTCGACGGGTGGCTGGTCGACACGGTCGACCAGGCCTCGGTCACTGCCGTCACCGGCGCAGGGATCGCCTGTGTCGCCGTACCTCTGATGATGACCGACCACGACGCCACCGCCGCCATGGCCCAAGCCGCGATCGACCTAGTCAGTTGATCACCGTCGCGGCAGTCGACGGCATCGGCGAGATCATGCCCGGCACCGACCTCGCCGCTCTCATCGCGCCGCACGTCCAGGACGGCGACATCCTCGTCGTCACGAGCAAGGTGGTCAGCAAGGCCGAAGGTCGCGTCGTCGAGCTCGACCGGGACGAGGCGATCACGATCGAGACCGACCGTGAGGTCGCCCGACGAGGCCTGACCCGCATCGTCCGCAGCCGACTCGGGCTGACGCTCGCCGCGGCCGGTGTGGACGCCTCCAACACGCCCGTCGGCACCGTCGTGCTCCTGCCCCTCGACCCGGACGCTTCCGCGCGCAGGATCCGGGAGGCGCTACCGGTGAACGTCGCCGTGATCGTGAGCGACACCGCCGGCCGGGCCTGGCGACACGGGCAGACCGACATCGCCATCGGAGCGGCCGGGCTCGAGGTGGCCCACGACTACGCCGGTTCGGTCGACGGCTACGGCAACCCCTTGGAGGTGACCCTGCCCGCCGTCGCTGACGAGCTCGCCGGCGTCGGCGACGTGGTCAAGGGAAAGCTCTCGGGCCGCCCGGTCGCCGTGGTGCGAGGCCTCCCCGACCTCGTGCTCCCGCGAGGCGAGCACGGATCCGGGGCGGCGACCCTGATCCGCGCGGAGGACGAGGACATGTTCGGCTACGGCGCCCGCGAGGCAGTCATGCACGCGCTGCTGGCCGACGAGCACCGCGGCTTCGGGGCCCCTGCAGCGGCCGACGTACTCGTCGACGCCCTGGTCTCGCTGGGCCTCGTGACGGCGCAGGAGGACGACCTGGTCGTCACGAGTCGTGATGCCCGAGCCATCTCAGCGGCGTACGCCCATGGCTGGGAAGTTGCTGAGGAATCGGTCAGGACGATGAAGTTCCGGGTCCGAGGTTCGTAGACTCGCCCGGTGATCACTGTCCTTCGCCCTGTTCTCGTCACCGGCGCGCTCCTGGCCGCCCTCGCTGCCTGCACCGACGATGCTCCCCCGGCGGCCGGCGCCATCGGCGCCTCTCGCGCCGAGGCGGGGTGTCAGCCCGTCGTGACCAAGGACTTCGTCACGCCGGCCAACGGCACCCACCACCTGGCCGACGACTCCCCACTCACCTGGGACGAGGCGCCACCGGCCGCCGCCCTGCACCACGGCTTCTTCCCCGAAACGATCAAGAACATCTACCAGGTCACCGACCGCCCCACCGTCTCGGACATGGTGCACATGACCGAGCACGGCTACAACATCGTCTGGTACGACGAGACGATCGGCGGCGACGACGCCGCGATGGACGACCTCGCGGCGATCGCTGACGAGTACCCGGTCGGCGAGTACCTCACCATCGCTCCCTGGACGACGGACGACGGCCCGGCATTCCCCGGCGACGGGCACGTGGCGCTGACGCACTGGACCGGACCCGAGGACATGCAGGGCGTGTGGGAGTACTGCGGCAAGGTCAGCGGCGAGGTGGTCGACGCGTTCACCAGCAAGTACACGAAGGCGAACTCGCCCGAGCCCACGGCCCCTTAGACCCACCCGTAGACTTCCCCCGCACCGAACGCACCCGAGGAAAGAGCAGGCACGTGGCCAAGTCGAGCAAGGACCGGGATCGCCGGGCCATCGTCGAGGAGATGCGCAAGAAGCAGCAGGCGCAAGAGCGTCGGCGAACCCTCCTGGCCTTCCTCGCCGCTCTGGCCGTGGCGGCCGTGATCATCGGCTTCGCCTTGGTGCAGTACCTCGACGCCCGCCAGAAGGAGAGCCGCGACCTCTCCGACATCGGCGTGGCCAAGTCGGCCGCGTCGTGCCAGCCCGTCAAGCGGGAGAGCGCCGAGGGCAACCAGCAGCACGTCGCCTCCGGAGTGAAGGTCGACTACGACGCTGCCCCGCCGGCGTACGGCGAGCACGACGGCAACTACCTGAGGGGTGCCGAGGTCAAGAACTTCTACACCGTTGATGACCGCCCGCCGGTCGAGCGTCTCGTGCACAGCCTGGAGCACGGCTACACGATCGTCTGGTACGACGAGTCCATCGCGGACGACGACGCGGCCATGGACGACGTCCGTGCGATCGCGTCCCGCTACCCCGTCGGTGACTACGTGATGGTCGCCCCGTGGACCAAGGAGGACGGCGACGCCTTCCCCGAGGAGACGCACATCGCGATGACCCACTGGACCGGCGGCGAGGACAAGGACCAGGAGGGCATCTGGCAGTACTGCGGCAAGGTCAGCGGCGAGTCCGTCCAGACCTTCGTCGAGGACTTCCCGAAGAGCAACTCGCCGGAGCCGAACGGCGGCTAGGCCTGCTCCATGGCCGGCGGCTAAGCCTCGATCCGGCTGTCCGGCTCAGGCGTCGCACCGTCGGGGACCACTGCATCGTCCCCGACGGTGACCCGGTCGAGCTTCGCGCCCGCGCCGATCAAAGCGCCCGGCCCGACGACGGAGTCCAAGAGCACTGCACCGGAACGGACGACTGCGCCCGCCATCACGACGCTGCCGGTGACGGTGGCACCGTCTTCGACCGTTGCTCCCGCGTCGACGACCGAGCCGCCGTCGACGGTGCCGGACACCTTCGCGTCAGCAGCAATGTGCGCGTCACGCCCGGTGCCGAGCACGAGGTCCTTCGAGGCGGCGACCAGCGCGCCAGGGTTACCCACGTCGCGCCAGTAGGCGTTCTCGACGTAGCCGACGACGATCGCGTCGTCTGCCACGAGAGCGGGGAAGGTCTCGCGCTCCACCGAGACCACCTGGCCGGGTGGGATCTTGTCAACGGTGCTGCGTCGGAAGATGTAGCAGCCGGCGTTGATCTGGTTGGTCACGGGCGTCTCGGACTTCTCCAGGAACGCCGTGACACGGCCGGCTTCATCGGTCGGCACACTTCCGAACGCCCGCGCGTCGGGTACCTCCACCAGGTGCAGGGACACCTCAACCTGGCGGCCATCGCGCGGAGTCTCGAAGTCGGCCAGCTGGGCACGCAGGTCATGTCCCGAGAGCACATCGCCGTTGAGGATGACGATGGCGGCATCAGGATCGTCGCCCAGCGCCTCGGCCACGTTGCGAATGGCACCGGCCGTGCCCAGGGGCTCCTCCTCCTGGACGTAGGAGAGTCGCAGCCCGAACCGCTCGCCGTCTCCGAGGACCGGCTTGAAGAGCTCGGCTCGGTACGACGTGGCGAGCACGACGTGCTCGACGCCTGCGGCTGCCAGCTTGGTCAGCTGGTGCTCGACGAACGGAACTCCGCCGACGTTGAGGAGGTGCTTCGGGCGGTGCTGCGTGAGCGGCAGCATCCGGGTACCGAAACCACCGGAGATCAGGACGGCCTGGACGTTCGACATGGGCGAATCCTCTCAACAGCCCCTCACTAGGCTGAGCGGGTGGTCACCTTTGCTGCAGTCCTCGCCGACCAGCTCCGTCGCGACCCGGGTCGCCCACTGGTCACTTTCTACGACGACACCACCGGCGAGCGCATCGAGCTCTCGGTCACGACCTACGCCAACTGGGTCGCCAAGACCGCCGGCCTCGCCCAGGACGAGCTGGACCTGACGCGTGGCGATCGCGTGCGCATCGACCTTCCGACGCACTGGCTCGGGCCGGTCTGGCTGGGGGCCGCCCTGTCGCTGGGGCTGACCATCGTCTCCGACGGTGCGGCCGACCTGGTCGTATGCGGGCCTGGCGGACTCGAGGGGTACGCCGACAGTGGCCCTCAGGTCGTCGCGCTGTCGCTGCGACCGATGGGCGCGAGGTTCGTCGAGCCGCTGCCCCAGGGGGTGCTCGACTACGGTGCGGTCGTGCTCGGGATGCCCGACGCCTTCACGGCGTACGACCCCCCGGCAGCTGACGATCCCGCCTGGGACACCACGACGCACTCCGACCTCTTGGCAGCGGCTGCGGATGCCGAGCTGGTGCTCGACGGCCACCGGCTGCTGACCGACGTCAACCCGTGCACCCACTTCGGCAGCGCCACGCTGCTCGGCCCCTTGCAGGGTGGGGGCGGCACCGCATGGGTCGCGAACCCGGACCCTGGGTCGTGGGAGCGACGTCAGGAGTCCGAACGCGCGACGTCGGTGTTGCGGGCCGGCTAGCCGGCACCTATCCAGAAAGGTCGTAGCCGCCGAAGCCGGTGGCGATGAAGCGGGCCGGTGCGAAGCCGTCGTCGGTGCCGGGGAGCAGGTAGAGCCAGCCGTTGGCGTGACCGCGGGCGATCAGGTCGGGGCGGCTGTCGCCGTCCAGGTCGCCGAGGCCGACCAACCAGTCGTACGCCTGCAGTCCGGTGGTCACCTTGCGGGCCCGTGTCATGCCGCCGGGACCGTTGCCCGGGAAGAACCAGAGCGAGCCGTCCTTCGTCGTGGTCATCGTGTCCGGGGCGCCATCGCTGTCATAGAGACCGACGGCAACCTGCCGGTTGGCACCGACCTTGGAGTGAGCGACGTAGCCGGCGAGGAGCCCGGTCGCCCCGTTGCCCGGGTAGATCATGAAGTCGCCGGTGGTCGGCGCCCGACCCATCAGGTCGTTGTGTCCATCGCCCGTGACGTCGCCGACCGAGACGATCTGCTTCACGTCGGCCCAGTTGAGCCCGACCACGACCGGCGCTGCGAACTTGTCGCCGCCTTGACCGAGTCGGAGCTGCAGGTGTCCGGCCGTCGTCCGCGTCATCACGTCGCCGAACCCGTCGTGGTTCCAGTCCCCGACGTTGCGCAGCAGGTTGGTGCCGGCGAGTGATACGTCGGTCACGACGACCTTCGAGATATTGCGGCCGCCGTTGTTCGGGAAGGCCATCAGGACACCGCGGCTGTTGCGCCCGATCACGTCGCCGGCTGAAGAGCCGGCGAACTGTCCGCCAGCGGAGAGCCAGTTGGTGTTCGTGAAGCGGGTGTAAGGACCGTTGTAGTTGCCCAGCCCGCCGGTGCCATCTCCGGTGTAGACGCGGACCTCCTTGGTGGAGGCGACGCGGGCCAGCAGGTCGGGGAAGCCGTCGTTGGTGATGTCGCCGCGGCCCGAGATGAGGTCGAAGCCGTTGAAGCTGGCTGCGATCTGACGCGGGGTGCCGAGTCGGCCGTCGCCGCCGGAGAACAGCCAGAGTCGTCCGGCCGTGTCGCGCGCAACGAGGTCCGGTCCACCGGTGCGGTCGAAGTCGCCCACGCCGGTTGTCGCGGTGTACCCGCTCCAGTCGCCGGACAAGAGCACGGAGTCACCGAACACGCCGCCACCCGAACCCGGGAACAGCCAGAGCTTCTTGCTCTCGGCGTTGCGGCCGACGAGGTCGATACGCCGGTCGCCGTTGAGGTCGCCGACTGCGATGAGGAGGTCGAGGTCGGCGAAGCGCTCGGAGTCTCTGATCGACTCACCGAGCCTTCCGCTCGAGGAGCCCGGGAAGAGGCTGGTCACACCGGTGTCGCGACGGCGCGCCATCACGTCGGCGTACCCGTCACCGGTCAGGTCTCCCGGAGTAACGATCAGGTCCATCTTGCCGAACCCACGAGCCGCGGGAACACCGACGAGGTAGCGGACCTGCCCGCCGGTGCGGACGACCGACATCTTGTTGGTGGCCCTGTCGCGGACCACGAGATCAGGCCACGTGGTCCCCGAGATGTCGGTCTTGAGGTTCCGAGAAGCGAACGAGCGTTGGTACTTCGCTGCGAGCTCCCGGATCACCGACAGCTTCGCGTAGAGGTGCCGACCTGGGCAGGCGGTCGAGGCGGCGTCCCGGTGGCCGTTGATGGCCTGGAACGTCGTCGAGCCGACCGCCTGCTTCGTCGATGACGCCTGTACGCCGTGCAGCGACAGCTTCCAGGCGAAGAGCCGACCGTAGGCGTCGAGCATCGCGGCCGAGGGCTGCACCAGCTCGAAGTTTCCGATTGCCGACATCGCGAAGGCGTACTCGTTGTAGTTGAGGGTGTGGGCACCGACGGCGGGTCGACCGACACCGCCGTATCGGCCTTCCCAGATCCGGCCGAAGCGGTCGACGAGGAAGTTGTAGCCGATGTCGCTCCACCCCCGGGAGCGCGTGTGGTACGCGTAGATGCCGCGCAGGATGGCCGGCACCTCCGCCCGCGTGTACCCGTTGGCGTTGACCGTGTGGTGGACGAAGCCGGCGTGCACCTCGCCGTAGTGGAGCGCGGACTTGTCGCGCATCCGCTCGTCAGCGCCCCACTGCGCCCGCGAGAAGATCTGCGGCTGCGGAGTCACGTCGACATCAGCGGCCGGGGTGATCGAAGGGTTCTCGGGTTCAGGCTCGACCGGCTCCGCTGGGTCGGTCGGGTCGGTGGGATCGCCGGGGTCGGTCGGGTCACCTGACTCGAAGGCGGTGAGGTGCGCGGTGTCGATGGCCGGCTCCTCGAGACGCGTCGCGGCTGCGGTCCCTGGGTCGACCACCGCGAGCTTGAGGTCCGGGGGCAGGCCTTCAGCGCTGCGCGCTCGCACCTGTACGTCGTCGACGTCGCCGACGACGTACGCCTCGGTCCCCGGTCGCGAGTTCAGAGCCTCCGCTGAGCCCGGGTCGGGCTGGTGGTCATCGTGGTACTCCATCGTCTCCCAGCGACTCCAGCGACCGTCTCGCTTGGTCCGGAGCGAGATCGCGATGTCGTCGTCGTCGAGAGTCACGCCGTGCTGCCAGGTCACGCCCACCGTCGCGAAGGACGAGACGGCCTCGGGAGGGGTGGTCACGTCCACCTCGGCGCCACCGGTCTGGCCAGGAAGGCCTCGGGCCGCCAGGGCGTTCGTCGGCGTGAGCCGGATCTCCTTCACGTTGGCCTCGACCGGAGCCGTGGCGACGAGAGCGCCCGAGTCCGCGCGACCAATTACATCAATTCGGGTGCTTTCCGGAGAAGACGGAGAGACTATGTCAAGAGTGACGACGCTCGCGGCGGGAGCCACGAACGCACCGACTACCGCGAACACCAGTGCCTGCTGGCACATCAGGATGTAGCGGTCTCGGGTTTCACGCATTCGGGCTCAGGCTCTCCAGACATCGGGGGTCACAGGGGTCTAAAAATTTCCCATGCTCCCCAAATGTCACACCAGTAACATCCGTCTGCAACGGCTCTCGCCGAATTACATCCGTGTAATTCGCACGCCAAATGCGGAATCTCCTGCATATCTTCTGATCTGCAGGAGATTATCCGGTTTGGGTTAGATGTCCGCGCCCAGCTCCGAGTCGAGGTCGTCGCCGCTCTCGTCGATGGGGTCGTCGTTATCGTCCCCGTCGTACTTGAGGTAGCGGATGCCTTCGTTCACCGGACCGTCGTACCCCAGCTTGCCCTTCTCCAGGACCAGGACGCGGTCGCACATCTTGCGGACGGACCCCGCCGCGTGGCTCACGTAGAACATCGTGCGGCCCTCGTTCTTGATCTCCTGCATGCGCGCGAGGCACTTCTTCTTGAAGGGCTGGTCCCCCACGGCCAGCACCTCGTCGATCAGGAAGATGTCGGAGTCGGTGTGGACGGCGACCGCGAAGCCGAGCCGGGAGAACATGCCCGAGGAGTAGTGCAGCACCGGGGTGTCGATGAAGCGGCCGATGTCGGCGAACTCGACGATCTGATCGAACTTCGCCGTCGTCTCCTTGTGGCTCATGCCGATGATCGCGGCGTTGAGGAAGATGTTCTCCCGCCCGGTCAGCTGCGGGTGGAAGCCGGCGCCGGTCGCGATCAGGCCAGCGATTCGGCCCCGGGTCAGCACGTCGCCGGAGTCCGGCTTCATGACGCCGTTGATCAGCTTGAGCAACGTGCTCTTGCCGGATCCGTTGAGCCCCATCAAGCCCACGGACTCCCCCTGCTGGACGGTGAAGGAGACATCGTCGAGCGCCAGGAAGGTGTCGCTGATCTGGTGACGCCGCAGAGTCGCCGTGGTCTTCTGCTTCAGGGTGCGGTGGTAGTGCATCGTGAACTTCTTGCTCACGTTGCGTACGACGATCGACTCGCTCATCGGGTGATCACAGCCGCTCGGGGAACTTGGACTCGAGCTTGGTGAAGGCCCACTGCGCCATCGCGAGGAAGAGCAGGCAGATGCCGAGCATGATGAAGCCGCGCTGGAACAGGTCGTCCGGCATCGACTTGGTGATCGTCGCGTCCGGGTCGTCGGTCGTGCCCACCCAGAAGAACCGCTGGATCAGCATCACCGACTCGGTGAGCGGGTTCGCGAGGTAGAGCTGCAGCCATCCACCGTCGAGTGCGTTGGTGACGCGCTCGTACGGGTAGATCATCGGCACGCTGAAGTGCACGAACGCCGTCAGCGTGCCGACGATGTTCTGGAAGTCGCGGAAGTAGACGTTCAGCGCGCTGAACAGCAGCGCGAGACCGGTGCCGAGCACTGTCATGATCGCGAAGCCGAGCAGACCGGCGAGGATGCCGACGCCGTCGGGCGACCAGCCGGTGAAGATGCAGGCGACCATCAGGATCACCATCGACGGAAGGGTGTGGTAGCCCGACACGAGCACGGAGGCGACCGGGAACATCTCGCGCGGCATCGCCATCTTCTGCACCAGCGACTTGTTCCTCACCACCGAGCGCGTGCCGGCGGCGAAGACCTCCGTGAAGTAGTGCACGAACACGAAGGCCGAGAACATGTGGATGCCGAAGTTCTCCACGTCACCATGCAGCCCGAGGACGATCCCGACGACGAAGAAGTACATCGCGAACCGCGTGAGCGGCTGGACGTACGACCAGAACAGGCCGAGAACGGTCCCCTGGTAGCGCGCCGCGAGCTCGCGCTTGACCAGCAGGCTGAGGAGATAGCGTCGCTTGAAGACCGAGCGCAGCCCGCCGTTGGCACTCGGCGCGATGAGCGGCGCGTCGGGGACGCGCGACTCGTCGACGACGAAGCCGGTCGGGTGATCCGTCACGCGCCGTCCTTGGGCCCGATGCCGAAGGTCTTCTCCCACTCCTCGGGCGAGGTGATCTCGCCCAGGGCCTCGCGGTACTGCGCGGCGAGCTCGGGCCACTCGGTGCGCAGCCGGCGGTGGATCTCCAGCGTCCGCCTGAGCAGGTCGCGGTACTTGTCCGGGTCACGACGGTAGAGCGCAGCCGAGGTGCCGTCGGGCATCGAGACGATCGCCGAGTCGTACTTGGTGATGACGTACCACCTGGAGTCCATCGCGGGGATCTCCGCCTCCGGGTGCTCCATCGCCAGCGGGCGCGGCGCCTTGAGCTGCCGGATGGGGGCAAGGCCAGCGGTGACCAGCGTGGCGAAGCGGCCGGGCAGCTCGTTGACCTGGCGGCCCTTGCGCGGCGGCTTGGTCCGCTTCACCTCCGGGAACGCGTCCGGGTCGGCCTGCAGCTGCGCGTCGACGAACGGCTTCACCAGCGCCTTGATGTCACCGAGCTTCGTGCCCAGCTCCGAGTGCAGCTGCTGCGGGCCACGCAGGACGTCCTCGAGCGCCAGGTGGCGGATCTCGACGGTGGAGTACTGCATCGACACCAGGTGCTTGATCTGGTGGTTGAGGCTCTCGCGGACCATCCGGCCACCACGGTCGTACTGCGAGTGCAGCAGCGCTGCGATGAAGCGGTTGCGGTGGTGGAAGTAGGACTGCCAGTCGAGGGCGTCGTTCTTGTCGGTCCACGGGATGTGCCAGACCGCGGCACCGGGGAACGAAACGGTCGGGTAACCCGCCTTCTTGGCGCGAAGGCCGTACTCGGAGTCGTCCCACTTGATGAAGACGGGCAGCGAGAGGCCGCACTCCTCGAGCACCTGCAGCGGGATCATGCACATGAACCAGCCGTTGTAGTCCACGTCGATGCGCTTGTGCAGCCAGCGCGATGAGCGCAGGTTGCGGGTGCCGAAGTCCCAGTCGTTGAAGACGCCGGGGGCCGAGCCCCACCAGAAGCGCCAGGGCTGAACGATCTCTCCGTAGCTGTGCAGCCGTGACTTGGCGAAGAGGCTGAACATGTGGCCGCCCACGATCGTGGGGCGGCGGGCAAGGTCGCCGAAGGTGACCGCACGGATGATGCCCTCGGGCTCGCAGACGACGTCGTCGTCCATGCACATGAAGTAGTCGGCGGTGCCCTTCTTCACGGCCTCGAGCTGGCCGCGTGCGTAACCGCCGGACCCGCCGAGGTTGCCCTGCTCCACGACCCTCAGCAGGTCGCCGAGGGCGGCCGACGCCTTGGCGTAGTTGGGCGAGTCGGTGACCTTCTGGGTGCCCTGCTCCGCGACGAAGACCTCGTCGAGGTAGGGGCGGAGGTCCTCGTCCTCCCCAATCTGGGCGAGCAGGTCGGCGCAGAAGTCCGGACGGTTCATCGTCGTGATGCCGATGGTGGTCTTGCCGTTGGCGACCCGGTCCTCGGGGACCATGGCCGTCCAGGTGGCGTCCTCGACGACGGCGTCCTCGTCACCAGCCACGACGTCGTACCAGTACCAGCCACCGTCGACGAACGGCTTCAGCGAGAGCTCGAAGGTGAAGGTGCTTCGACCCGACTGGTCCACGACACCGGCGTCGACGCGCTGCGAACGGCCGTTCGCGCTGGACTTGAAGACGGTGATGCTGGCGCCGGCACCCGCGACGGTGACGTCGAGCGTCACCTCGGAGACGATCGTCCAGCGCCGCCAGTAGCTGGCCGGGAAGCCGTTGAAGTAGGTGCCGAACGACATCCGCTCGCCCTGGTCGATGCGGATCGACCGTCGGGTGAGGATCTGGTCCGGGTGCAGGTGGGCGGCGGTCACCGACTTCTGGCGCAGGGCTGCGGCATTCATGTCGCGCGCCTGCTTGTTGGTGCCGACCTCGTACTTGTCGGCGTCGAGCGCTGCGGCCTCGAGGTCGACGTACAGGGGGTAGACGTCGGTGTCGCGGTCGAGCGGGAAGACCTGACGCTGCAGGACCCGGCGGTGGGTGCCCTTCACGTCGGAAGTGGTGGCCGTCATTCGGCGAACTCTCCGTTCTCGATGTTCTGGCCGGTGGCCCAGTGGGGCTTCAGCTTGTTCTCGTACATGGAAAGGGCCGATCCGATCGCCATGTGCATGTCGAGGTACTTGTAGGTCCCGAGCCGGCCACCGAAGATCACCATCGGCTCCTTCTTGGCGAGCTCGCGGTACTTGAGGAGCTTCTCGCGGTCCTCGGCGGTGTTGATCGGGTAGTACGGCTCGTCGTCGTCCCCCGCAGCGCGGGAGTACTCGTGGACGATGACAGTCTTGCCCGGGAGGTAGGTGCGCTCGGGGTGGAAGTGCTTGAACTCGTGGATGCGGGTGTAGGGCACCGACTGGTCGTTGTAGTTCATGACCGCGCAGCCCTGGAAGTCGTCGACGTGCTTGACCTCGGCCTCGAGGTCGACCGTGCGCCACGAGAGCCGGCCCTCGGAGTTGCCGAAGTACTCGTCGACCGGGCCGGTGTAGACCACGGGCACCTTGCCGACGAACTCGTCGCGTACGTCGAAGAAGTCGGTGTTGAGCCGGACCTCGATGTTCGGGTGCTCGGCCATCTTGGTCAGCCAGGCGGTGTAGCCGTCGACGGGCAGGCCTTCGTACTTGTCGCTGAAGTAGCGGTTGTCGAAGTTGTAGCGGACCGGGAGGCGCGTGATGATGTCCGCGCTCAGCTCGGTCGGGTCGGTCTGCCACTGCTTTGCGGTGTAGCCCTTCACGAACGCCTCGTAGAGCGGGCGCCCGATCAGGGAGATCGCCTTCTCCTCGAGGTTCGTGGCGTCCTCGGTGGCGATCTCACTGGCCTGGTCGGCGATGAGGGCTCGAGCCTCGTCGGGCGTGTGGCTCTTGCCGAAGAACGCGTTGATCAGGGCCAGGTTCATCGGGAAGGAGTAGACCTGCCCCTGGAACTTCGCGAACACCCGGTGCTGGTACGACGTGAACGCCGTGAAGCGGTTGACGTACTCCCACACCTTCTCGTTGCTGGTGTGGAAGAGGTGCGCACCGTAGACGTGGACCTCGATTCCCGTCTCCGGGTCCGGCTCGCTGTACGCGTTGCCGCCGAGGTGCCGACGCCGCTCCAGCACGAGCACTTTCAGCCCGAGCTCGTTGGCACAGCGTTCGGCGATCGTCAGTCCGAAGAATCCCGATCCGACGACGACGAGATCGTGTTCCACTCACATACTCCTTGGTTGAAAGCCCACGAGAGTCTACCCGTGCTCGAAGCCCGCTCCTGGCGGCGAACCCGGCCCCGGTGCGGCAGCCTTCGCCAGGCTCCGCGCGTCCTTGAGGGCGCGCCACACGTCGTCCGCCTCCGCCCGGCCCTTGACCGGTGTGAGGAGAAGCACAACGAGCGTGATCAGGAAGGGCTTGAGGCGCACCAGCGCGTTGTCGCCGTACCTGAAGTGGACCAGGAAGAGGTTGCGGTACATGAAGTAGCCCTTCCAGGACCGCATGTCGTGCTGCTGGTCGAAGTTGAGCTGCCGGACGAGGACCGCGTCGCGGAGCGCCAGGATCGGGAAACCGGCCTTCCTGGCCCGGATCGCGAAGTCCACGTCGTCGTAGAAGATGAAGAAGCGCGGGTCCGGGAGCCCGATCACGTCGATCACCTCGCGCTTGACGATGAAGCCCTCGAAGGCGACGTTCTCGATCGGCACCTCCGCCGGCATCGCGTCCCGGCTGGCGTAAGCGTCCTCCACCGACTCTCGCTTGGGGCGGATCGCCAGGGGGTTGCCGAGGTCGAACTTGGTCGCCGCCTTCTCGCAGAGGGTCCCGTCCAGGTCCTCGCGGACCGCCATCAGGCACGGTCCGTCATGGGCCATGAGCACGTCGAGGCAGTCCGGCTCCGGCACGACGTCGTCGTCCATCAGCCAGATGCGGTCGTAGCCGGCCTCGTAGGCCCGCTGGACGCCGAGGTGGAAGCCGCCGGCACCGCCGAGGTTCTCGCGCGTGTTGATCGGGTGCAGCGGCAGTCCCTCGTGCCCTTCCAGCACCTCTTGGGTGTGGTCCTCACTGGCGTTGTTGACGACGTACACCGCATCAGGTGCGTGCTTGAGGGCCATCAGACCGTCCAGGCACCGGGCGAGCAGTTCGGCCCGGTTGAACGTGACGATGACGATGGCGACGGTCTCGTTCATGAGAGGAACCGCCGATGCCCGGTGAAGTCGCCCTTGCGTGCCGCCTTCGCCGCGTCGGCGCTGAGGCGCAGCCGCTTCAGGCTCGGTCGCGTGAACGAGTAGAACCAAATCGTCTTGAGCACGAACGCGAGGACGCCGAGCCGACCGACGTACTCCCGCAGGTTGGTGATGTTGTTGCGCACCAGGCAGTAGTGCTTGAGGTCGCTCGGCGAGTGGTTGTACGTCGTACGCCCGAAGGCCATGGGGGTGCCGAGGTCGTCCGTGGCGGGGTGCAGGAAGTGCGAGCCCACGACTGTCCCGACGCGGGCGCCGGCGCCCTTGGCCCGCCAGAGGTACTCGACGTCGTCGCCCCAAATGATGAACTCGCGGCGGGGGAGGCCGGTCCGCTCGCCGAGCTCACGGGTCACTAGGACTCCGTTGAACGGGATCACGATGCCCTCGATCAGGCCGTCGGTC
>DATILB010000170.1:0-14179 GCA_035477015.1 Nocardioidaceae bacterium
CCGAGTGACCGAGGTCGCCATCGTTTTCAAGCGAGCGCCGTACCTCCCCTTCGACGCGACGGACACCGAGGAGCTGGGGCAGAACGCGCTGGTGATCCGAGTCCAGCCCGACGAGGGCCTGACCCTGCGCTTCGGCTCCAAGGTCCCGGGCACCCAGATGGAGCTCCGCGACGTTTCCATGGACTTCGCGTACGGCGGCAGCTTCACCGAGTCGTCCCCGGAGGCTTATGAGCGACTCATTCTCGATGTACTCCTCGGCGAGCCACCGCTCTTCCCGCAGCAGGAGGAGGTCGAGCTGTCCTGGAAGATCCTCGACCCGATCGTGAACTACTGGGCCGCCCATGGCCGCCCGGAGCAGTACCCGTCCGGGACGTGGGGACCGAGCTCGGCCGACGCGATGCTGGCGCGGGACGGTCGGACGTGGAGGCGGCCATGACCATCACGCTCGAGCACACCAACTCGTCGTCGATCGCTGCCGCCCTCATCCGGGAACGGCGGAGAGCCGGTAGCCCGGCCATGGGAATGGTTCTGACGCTGGTCATCGTCACCTCTGAGGATGACGCCGAAACCGCTCTCACGGATGCTCGCACGGCCACCCGCGAGCATCCTGCGCGGTTGCTGGGAGTGGTACTCGGCTCCGCACGTGGAGCCGCCCGGGTCGATGCGGAGGTGCGGACCGGATCGGGGGTCGCGGGTGAGATGGCCCTGATCCGGCTCAGCGGCGAGGTGGTCCCCCACGCCGAGTCAGTCGTCCTGCCACTCCTCCTTCCTGACTCCCCCGTGGTCGTCTGGTGGCCGGGCTACGCACCTGAACACCCAGCCGCGGACCCGCTGGGCCGACTGGCCAAGCGACGGATCACCGACGCGGCAGCGGTCCCCCGCGCCAAGTCACGCGCGATGCTGACGCAGTGCCGGAACTACTCACCTGGGAACACCGACCTGGCCTGGACCCGGATCACCGCGTGGCGGGCGCTGCTCGCCGCTGCGCTCGACCAGGAGACGGCGAAGGTGACCGCGGCCTCCGTGACAGGTGAGCGGATCAGCCCCAGCGCCGACCTGCTGGGCGCTTGGCTCGCGTCCCGGCTCAAGGTCAAGGTGTCTCGGCACTACTCGAAGGGTCCTGGCATCACCCAGGTGGTGCTGACCACGAAGGACGGTGACGTGAGCATCACGCGTCTCGATGGCAAGCTCGCCATCCTGTCCTCTCCCGGCCAACCGGACCGACCCGTTGCGATCAAACGGCGGCAGGTCTGTGAGCTGTTGTCCGAGGAGCTGCGCCGCCTCGACCCGGACGACGTCTACGCCCGCACCGTGAAATGGCTGGCCAAGCATTGACCAGCAGCGTGCAGCGCTTCCCCGACTCGGATGCCTTCGCAGCAGGGGTCGCTCAGGCGCTCCTCACGCGGATCACCGAGATCCAGGCGGAGGGACGCACGCCCCAGCTCGTCCTGACCGGGGGGCGGATCGCCGGGCGCGTGCATGCGGCCATGGCCGTGGCTGCTTCCCCGGTCCGTTGGGATGACATCGAGATCTGGTTCGGCGACGAGCGTTACGTCCCGCAGGCTGACCCCGACCGCAATGCGGGGCAGGCGCGCGCCGCTCTGCTCGACAAGGTTCCGGTCGACTCGAGTCGGGTCCACGAGATGCCGGCGTCCGACGGTGACTACGCCGATGCGGACGAAGCCGCCCTTGCCTACTCCGTGACGTTGCTCAGCCAGGCTCCAGCGGACGACCCTTGGTTCGACATCCTCATGCTCGGCGTAGGCGATGACGGCCACTGCGCATCCCTGTTCCCCGGGCGGCCAGAGGTGCTCGACCCTGCGCCCGTCGTCAGCGTGCGCCGAGCACCCAAGCCGCCACCGACGCGCCTCTCGCTGGGCATGGGCACCCTGGGTCGCGCGCGCGAAGTCTGGTTCGTGGCCAGTGGCCGGGAGAAGGCCGAGGCAGTGGCGGCGGCTTACCGTGGCGATGACGTGCTGAACGTTCCGGCGGCCGGCCCGCGTGGCCTTTTGCGTACGGTCTGGTTTCTTGACGAAGATGCCGCATGGATGTTGTGAGACGGCTGCTTGCGAGCCTGGCGATCGTGGTCGCCCTCACCGGGTGCGACGCGTTGAACACCACCGGGGACGAGGCCAACGCCACACCCCGCTCGCTCGCAGCGCTCGTGATCCAGTACCTGCCCGACACCCCCAGCGCGGCGTACGACGGGCAGCTGCCAGGGAAAACCTCGGCGAAGGTCGAGTTCGGTCCAGACGCGAGTCCGGACTCTGTCCTGGTGAGCGTGGAGGAGATCGAGCCGGGCGAGGCGGACACGCTGCGCAAGATCTGCGTGGGCTGCGACATCACCGAGCTCTCCGACGGCAGCACGATGCACGTGACCCGCGGTGACCGGCTGCCCGGTGTCGGGTTGGGCGAGACCAAGTACGTACGCGTCTCGATCTTCCGCGAGCGCGAGATCGTCGAGCTGACCTACGAGGGACGAGCCATCCGCGTGAACGGCAAGGAGTTCGACCGGCCGCTGCTGTACCTCGAGAGGATCATCGAGATCGCGCAGGACCCGAGCATGGGCCTCACGACGGTCCAGGGTTTCCTGGACCAGGGCGACAAGATCACGGTCTGGCGAAACGAGCCCTGACGCAGGTCAGAAGATTATTTCCCCGCGCTTGCGCTTGTCGCGGAGCGTCTGGATCGCCTCGTCGAGGATGTCGGCCGCCTCCTTGTCGGAGCGGCGCTCCTTCACGTAGGCGAGGTGCGTCTTGTACGGCTCGATCTTCGGCGGTGGCGGCGGGTTGTCCGAGTCCAGGCTCGCCGGCAGACCGCACCGCGGACAGTCCCAGGACTCTGGAACCGTCGCCTCCACGGCGAAGGTGATCACGGACTCGTGCTCGTGAGCACAGAAGTACACGACTCGCTGACGCGGGGCGGCTTCGCCGCGCTCCGCCTCGCCCATGGGACCCGCACCGACACGGCTACCCCTGATGGCGCTGCCACCACCTGCCACGCGCTGTTCTCCTTGCTTGTCGCCCCACGATGCTCGGGGGCGGGAGGGACCTTACTGGCCTGCTCGGAGCATGAGTCCGATCGCGATGACGCAGGAGAACCAGATGACACCCGCACCTACCGTGATCCGGTCGAGGTTGCGTTCGGCCACCGAGGACCCACCCAGACCAGAGGACATTCCACCACCGAACATGTCGGAAAGCCCGCCACCCCTGCCCTTGTGGAGCAGGATCAGCAGGATCAAGAGCAAGCTCGACATGACGAGCAGCGCATAGAGGACGATCACGGGTGAACCCTAACTCACGGCCATCTGAATCAGAGGATTGGCATCTCATAGAAACGGCAAATACCGCCGAACTCATCGGCCTGCAGGCTGGCACCTCCGACGAGGCAGCCGTCCACGTCGGCCTTCGTCATGATGCCGGCGACATTGGCTGCCTTGACCGAACCGCCGTACAGGATCCGCACCGCCGCGGCGGCTGCCTCTCCATGGGTCTCGGCGATGCGGGCGCGGATGGCGGCACACACCTCTTGGGCGTCCTCGGGTGTCGCGACCTCACCGGTGCCGATCGCCCAGACGGGCTCGTACGCCACCACCAGCGCTGCCACCTGCTCAGGCTTGAGACCGGCAAGTGAGCCATCGATCTGCGCGAGGGTGTACTCGACCTGGCGCCCCTCCTTGCGGACCTCCAAGCCCTCGCCCACGCACACGATCGGCTGCATCTTCTCGGCGATGGCCTTCTTGGCCTTGGCGTTCACGATCTCGTCGCTCTCGCCGTGGTACTCACGTCGCTCGGAGTGGCCGACCACGACGTACGAGCAACCGAGCTTGCTGAGCATCGCCGCCGAGATCTCCCCGGTGTACGCGCCGTTGTCGTGCACCGACACGTCCTGGGCGGCGTACTTGATCGGCAGCTTGTCACCGTCGACGAGCGTCTGGACACCGCGAAGGTCGGTGAACGGCGGGACCACCACGACCTCGACCTTGGCGTAGTCGTGCTTCTTGTCGGTCAGCGTCCACGCGAGCTTCTGGACCAGCACCACTGCTTCCTGGTGGTTGAGGTTCATCTTCCAGTTGCCCGCCATGAGCGGGATGCGGTCGGACTTCTTCTGGGTTGCCACGTCAGTCCTTCAGTACGTCGATGCCGGGGAGGGTCTTGCCCTCGAGGTACTCGAGCGAGGCGCCGCCACCGGTGGAGATATGACCGAACGCCTCCTCCTCGAAGCCGAGCAGGCGGACCGCCGCCGCCGAGTCGCCGCCACCGACCACCGACAAACCGTCGATCCGGGTGAGTGCGTCCGCGACAGCGCGAGTGCCCTCAGCGAAGGCCGGGCTCTCGAACACGCCCATCGGGCCGTTCCAGAACACGGTGCGAGCGTCTGCGAGAGCAGCGGCGAACGCAGCAGCGGAGTCCGGCCCGATGTCGAGCCCGACCTTGCCGGCGGGGATCGCCTCGGCTGCCACGACTTGGGCCGAGGCCTCGTCCGCGAACGCGTCGGCCACCACGATGTCGGACGGGAGGAGCAGTTCCACACCCTGGTCCGCGGCCCGCTTGAGGTAGTCGAGGCACGTCGGGATCTGGTCCTCCTCGAGGAGGCTGTTGCCGATCTCGTGGCCTTGGGCTTTGAGGAAGGTGAAGAGCATGCCGCCGCCGATGAGCAGCTTGTCGGCCTTGCCGAGGAGATTGTCGATCACCCCGAGCTTGTCCGAGACCTTCGAACCGCCGAGCACCACGACGTACGGGCGATCCGGGCTCTCGGTGAGGCGTTGCAGCACCTGGATCTCGGCGGAGACCAGGCCACCCATCGCGTGCGGAAGCCGCTGCGCGACGTCGTACACGGACGCCTGCTTGCGATGGACGACCCCGAACCCGTCGCTCACGAACGCATCCGCGAGCGCCGCGAGCTCATCGGCGAACGCCCCGCGGACCTCGTCGTCCTTGCTCGTCTCCCCCGCGTTGAACCGGACGTTCTCCAGCAGGGCGACCTGGCCGTCCTCGAGTGCGGCGACCGTCTCCTGCGCGGACGCTCCCACGGTGTCGTCGGCGAAGGCCACCGGCTGACCGAGGAGCTCGCCGAGACGCTGAGCCACCGGAACGAGCGAGTATCGCGGGTCCGGAGCTCCGTCGGGACGGCCGAGGTGTGCGGTCACCACGACTCGGGCGCCCCGCTCGAGAAGGTTCTGGAGGGTGGGCAGGCTCGCCCGGATCCGGCCGTCGTCGGTGATCACATCACCGTCGAGCGGCACGTTGAGGTCGGAGCGGACCAGGACTCGCTTGCCCTGGAGCGGCCCCAGGTCGTCGATCGTCTTCACGGGGTCAGAGGCTAGCGCCTACGTAGGTCACGAGGTCAGCCAGGCGGTTGGAGTAACCCCACTCGTTGTCGTACCAGCCGACAACCTTCACCTGGTTGCCGATGACCTTCGTCAAGGGAGCGTCGAAGATGCAGGACGCCGGGTCGGTCACGATGTCGGACGAGACGATCGGGTCGGTCGAGTAGCGGAGATACCCGTTCAGGGCGCCTTCGGCGGCGGCCTTCACGATCGCGTTGACCTCCTCGACCGTGGTCTCCCGCCCAGCCTCGAAGGTCAGGTCAGTCGCCGAGCCGGTCGGCACCGGGACCCTGAGCGCGAACCCGTCGAGCTTGCCCTTGAGTTCGGGCAGCACCAGGCCGATCGCCTTCGCCGCGCCCGTGGATGTCGGGATGATGTTCAGCGCGGCCGCGCGGGCGCGACGCAGGTCCGAATGGATGTTGTCCTGGAGGTTCTGGTCGGCCGTGTACGCGTGGATCGTCGTCATCAAGCCCCGGTTGATGCCCAGGCCGTCGTTGAGCGCCTTCGCCATGGGTGCGAGGCAGTTGGTGGTGCACGAGGCGTTGGAGATCACCGTGTGCGCGTCGGCGTCATACGTCTCGTGGTTGACGCCCATCACGATGGTGACGTCCTCGTTGCTCGCAGGAGCAGAGATGATCACCTTCTTCGCCCCAGCGTCGGCGTGGGCCCTGGCCTTGGTGCCGTCGGTGAAGAAGCCCGTGGACTCGATGACCACGTCTACTCCGAGGTCCTTCCAGGGCAGGTTGGCCGGGTCACGCTCCGCGAGCGCCGCGATCGACCTGCCCCCGACGAGGATCGCGTCGGCAGTCGCGGAGACGTCGGCGTCGAGGCGGCCAAGGATGGAGTCGTACTTCAGCAGGTGCGCCAGGGTGGCGTTGTCGGTCAGGTCGTTCACGCCGACGATCTCGATGTCGGCGCCGGACGCGCGCACGGCGCGGAAGAAGTTTCGGCCGATCCGGCCGAAGCCGTTGATACCCACACGAACGGTCACGGGATGTAGCTCCTCATCCAGGTGCGAATCTGATTCCGGCCCTCAGTTGTGAGCCAGATCACGACCCTACCTGCGCAAGATGAGGCAGATCACACTGGATCCGGGTACGGATCAGTAACTACTGCGAGTCCGCGAGCATCTCCGGCGTCAGGCTGGCTTCCGTGTCAGGAATGCCGAGGTCCTGTGCCTTCTTGTCCGCCATCGCGAGCAGCCGTCGGATCCGGCCGGCGATCGCGTCCTTGGTGAGAACGGGGTCGTGCAGCTGCCCGAGCTCCTCCAACGAGGCCTGCTTGTGCTTCAGGCGCAGCTCGCCGGCGAGCCTGAGGTGCTCCGGGACCTCTTCAGCGAGGATCTCGAGCGCCCGGTCCACGCGCGCCCCGGCGGCGACGGCCGCGCGGGCCGATCGGCGCAGGTTGGCGTCGTCGAAGTTCGCGAGCCGGTTGGCGGTCGCCCGGACCTCACGGCGCATCCGCCGCTCCTCCCAGGCCATCAGTGACTCGTGAGCGCCTAGACGCGTCAGCAGGGCCCCGATGGCGTCACCGTCGCGGATCACCACCCGGTCGACACCGCGCACCTCGCGTGCCTTCGCCTGGATGCCCAGCCGCCGCGCTGCGCCCACGAGCGCCAGCGCGGCCTCCGGGCCCGGGCAGGTCACCTCGAGGGCACTGGAGCGTCCGGGCTCGGTCAGCGAACCGTGGGCGAGGAAGGCACCGCGCCAAGCAGCGACAGCGTCGCAGCCAGCACCCGTCACCACCTGCGGAGGCAGTCCCCGGACCGGACGGCCGCGTCCGTCCAGCAGGCCCGTCTGCCGGGCCAGCTGCTCGCCTTCGCGTGTGACGCGCACGACGTACCGGCTGCCCTTGCGGATGCCGTTGCCCGACACCATGACGATGTCGGAGGTGTGCCCGTAGATCTCGGCGATGTCGCGTCGCAGTCGCCGTGCCGCGGCACCTGTGTCGAGCTCTGCCTCGACCACGATGCGCCCACTGACGATGTGCAGGCCCCCGGCGAAACGAAGCATCGAGGACACCTCAGCCTTGCGGCAGCAGGACTTCGTGACCTTGGTACTGGCCAGCTCTGCCTTAACCTGCGCCGTCATCGCCATGCGTCCGATCCTGCCACGAAGACAACCCCTTCCCTGCCAGCCGAGTCTGCCCTGGAAGCGGTCGCCGAAGGGTGCTCGTGCTGCGCGGATTGGGCCAATCTACGTCCCGCCGATGATCCGCGCATAGGCACCGGCCAACTTCGTCGGATCGTGACGCGCAGTTCCGTCGTCGACGGCGAGGTCCGCGACGATCAGCTCGGCTCCGAGGCGCTCCACCGTGCCCTCCAACTGCTCATGGTCGACCACGCTCCCGGCATCGACCAGGACGACGTCGAGCCTGAGCTCTGGGGCGTGGTCGACCAGCACGTCGAGATGCGTCTCGGGCGAGAAGCCCTCGGTCTCGCCCTGCTGCGGCTCGAGGTTCAGGGTGACGATCCTGCGTGCCTCAGTCGTCACCAGTGCCTTCCTGAGGTCCGGCACGAGCAGGTGTGGGATAACGCTGGTGAACCACGATCCAGGACCGAGGATCACCCAGTCCGCGACATCAATGGCGACCAGGGCGTCGGGGCAGGCCGGTGGGTCTCGAGGCTCGAGCCGGACCGATACGACCTGGCCTGTCGTCGACGCGACCTCAGCCTGGCCCCGCACGATGGTGCGCGCTTCGGGATCGTCGAGGTCGAGGCCGAGCACCGACGCGACGATGTCGATCGGGGTGTCGGCCATGGGCAGCACCCGGCCGTGGGCCCCGAGCAACCGGCCGACCCACTCCAGGCCGTGCACGGTGTCATCGAGGAGCTCCCAAAGCGCCACGATCAGCAGGTTGCCCACCGCATGCCGGTCCATCTCGCCACCGCTCGCGAAGCGATGCTGGAGGACGTCAGCCCAGGTCCGGCCCCAGTCGTCGTCACCGCAGAGCGCCGCCAGAGCCTGACGAAGGTCGCCGGGCGGCAGGCAGCCGAACTCCTGACGCAGCCGGCCCGACGAACCCCCGTTGTCGGCGACCGTCACGACCGCAGTCAGGTGGTGGACGACGCGTCGCAGCGCGGAGAGGTTCGCCGAGAGCCCGTGTCCCCCACCCAGCGCCACCACCTTGGTGTCGAGCAGCTCGGTCATGTCATTCCTTGCCGAGGTCACGGTGGTCGGCCTTGGCCTCCAGACCCGCAGCGCGCAACCGGGCAGCGATCTCCTCGGTCATGGCGACCGAGCGGTGCTTGCCTCCGGTGCAGCCGATCGCCACGGTCATGAAGCGCTTGCCTTCCCGCGAGTAACCCGCCGCGACCCGGGTCAGCATCGGGACGTAGCTGTCCAAGAACTCCTCCGCGGCCGGGCGCTCCTTGACGTAGCTCGCCACCTCGGCGTCACGGCCGGTCTGGTGCCTCAGCTCGGGCACCCAGAACGGGTTGGGCAGGAATCGCATGTCGGCGACGAAATCAGCGTCGACCGGGATGCCGTACTTGAACCCGAAGCTGACCACGGTGGCTCTGAGGCTGGTCGAGCGCTCCGTCCCGAACGCCTCGGCCACCTTGTCGGTGAGCTGATGGACGTTGAGGTTCGACGTGTCGATGACCAGATCGGCGTCCGCGCGCACCCCTGCCATCACTATCCGCTCGCGGAGCAGCCCGTCGAGCAGCCGCCCCCCAGCCTGCAGCGGGTGGGGCCGACGTGCAGCCTCCTGCCGGCTGACCAGGACGTCATCGCCGGCCTCGAGGTACAGCAGCGTCGTACGGCGACCGGTCCTGCCTTGCGCCAGCGCCTCCTGGAGGCCTTCGAAGAAGGACCCCGATCGGACGTCGACGACCACGGCGATCGGCTGGTCCGTCCCTTTGGACTCGTCGACGAGCGCGACCACGTCGGGCAACAGCTTGGGGGGCAGGTTGTCGACTACGAAGTACCCAAGATCCTCGAGCTCCTTGGCCGCGGTGCTGCGCCCGGCACCGGTCATGCCCGTGACGACGACCAGCTCCCCGGGCTCCCCGCTCTCCTCCGACATGGCCTAGTGCTCCTCGATCTCACCGGTCGCGGTGTTGATGCTGACAGTCTTGCGTGTCTGCGCGGTCTCAAGCGCGGCCACGATCGCATCGGCCGTCTTGGCCCCGATGCCAGGCACCTCCGCGATCTCCTCCACAGTGGCAGCCCGGAGCTTTCGGAGCGAGCCGAACCGCTTGAGCAGCGCCTTGCGGCGCACCTCTCCCAAGCCGGACACGTCGTCCAGGATGCTCTCCACCATCGACTTTGAGCGGCGGGATCGGTGGTGCGTGATCGCGAAGCGGTGCGCTTCGTCACGGACACGCTGCAGGAGGTACAGCCCCTCGCTGGTGCGCGGCAGGATGAGCGGGTCCGCCTGCCCGGGAACCCACACCTCCTCGAGCCGCTTGGCGAGACCGCAGACGGGTATGTCGTGGATGCCGAGCTCGTCGAGCGCCCGCTGAGCGGCCGCCACCTGGGGCGGGCCACCGTCGACCACCACGAGACCCGGCTGGTAGACGAACTTCCGCGGCCTTCCTGTATCAGGGTCGATGAGGAGCGGACCGCTCTCGTTCGCAGGCACGTCGGGGGCATCCGCCCGCTCCTCCAGCATCCGTCGGAAGCGTCGGGTGATCACCTCGTGCATGCTGGCGACGTCGTTCTGGCCCTCGACTCCGCGCACGACGAAGCGGCGGTACTCGCTCTTGCGGGGCAGGCCGTCCTCGAAGACCACCATGGATCCCACGACCTCGGTGCCTTGCAGGTTGGAGATGTCGTAGCACTCGATCCGTAGCGGCGCGTCCGGCAGCTCGAGCGACTCCTGTAGCTCCTCGAGTGCCTGGTTGCGGGCGGTCAGGTCGGTGCCGCGCTTGGTCTTGTGCAGCGCCAGCGCCTGAGCGGCGTTGCGGCCGACGGTCTCCTGGAGTGACTTCTTGTCGCCGCGCTGGGGGACGCGGAGAGCGACCCGGCTCCCCCTCAGGTCGCTCAGCCACTCCTCGATGATCAGCGGGTCCTCCGGCAGCGCCGGTACGAGGATCTCCCGAGGCACGGCCTCCCCCGCCTCGCCGTCGTACAGCTGGAGGAGGAAGCGCTCGACCATGTCACCTGTGGTCGCGTCGTCGGTCACGTCGGCGACCCAGCCGCGCTGGCCCCGGATCCTTCCGCCGCGGACGTAGAAGATCTGCACCGCGATCTCGAGCGGGTCCTCCGCGAACGCGATCACGTCGACGTCTGTCCCATCTCCGAGCACCACCGCCTGCTTCTCGAGCGCACGGTTGAGCGCCGCGAGGTCGTCGCGGAGCCGGGCGGCCCGCTCGAAGTCCAGCTCGTCACTGGCGGCGTACATCTCCTTCTCGATGCGCTTCACGAAGGCCGAAGTGTTGCCTGCCATGAAGTCGCAGAAGTCCTCGACGATCTGCCGGTGCTCCTCCGGGGTCACCCGGCCGACGCAGGGCGCGGAGCACTTGCCGATGTAGCCGAGCAGGCAGGGCCGGCCGATCTGACCACTGCGCTTGAACACACCGTTGCTGCAGGACCGCATCGGGAACACCCGTAGAAGCTGGTCGACCGTGTCGCGGATGGCCCAGGCGTGCCCGTAGGGCCCGAAGTAGCGAGTCCCCTTCTTCTTCGCGCCGCGCCCGACCATGACCCGCGGAAACTCATCGCTGAGCGTGACGGCCAGCCAGGGGTAGGACTTGTCGTCCCGGTACTTCACGTTGTAGCGGGGGTCGAACTCCTTGATCCAGGAGTACTCCAGCTGGAGTGCCTCAACCTCGTTGTTGACCACCGTCCACTCGACGCCCGCGGCACTCGTCACCATGGTCGCCGTGCGGGGGTGCAGTCCTGCCATGTCCTGGAAGTACGACGTCAGCCGCGACCGGAGGTTCTTCGCCTTGCCGACGTAGATGACGCGACCCTTGTCGTCCCGGAAGCGATAGACGCCCGCCGAGGTCGGGATCGTGCCCGCCGCGGGGCGGTACGTCGACGGGTCGGCCATGCCTCAACCCTACGAGCCGGCGGCGACATTCTGCTCATTGCCGCTGACGAATCCTCTGACTAAAGTCAGAGGAATGGACGAGGTGGGACAGGTGCGCCGGTTCAACCGGTTGGTGACGCGGCGGATCGGGGTGCTGGACGAGGAGTACCTCGGCAGGGCACGGCCGCTCGGTGCCTCCCGCGTGCTCTGGGAGGTGTCCGCAGACGGTGTGGATGTCCGGGAGCTGCGCTCCCGGCTCGGGCTCGACTCCGGCTACCTCAGCCGGCTGCTGACCCGGCTCGGGGACGAGCAGCTCGTGGCACTCTCACCCGACAAGGCGGACAACCGCGTGCGGCGCGTGCGGCTCACTGCCCGCGGCCGCCGTGAGCGCGAAGCGCTTGACTCGCGTAGCGACGAGCTCGCCGCCTCCCTGCTGTCCCCGCTCAGCCCGGGCCAGCGCGAGCGGCTACTGTCCGCGATGGGGCAGGTGAGCGAGCTGCTGACCGCCGGCCTCGCCGAGCTCCGGGCCGTCGACCCGGCCGACCCAGCCGTCCAAGAGTGCTGGCTCGCCTACTTCGCCACTCTTGCGGAACGGTTCGACGCCGGTTTCGACCCCGAGGCGAGTCGGCAGGTGGGGCTGGACGAGGTGCGCTCGCCACGCGGGGCGACAATCGTGGCCTTCCTCGACGGCCGCCCGGTCGGGTGCGGCTCGGTCAAGCACCACGGGGACTGGGCAGAGGTGAAGCGGGTATGGGTCTCCCCTGACGCCCGCGGACTCGGGCTGGCACGGCGCATCATGGCCGACCTAGAAGCGCGGGCCCAGGACGCCGGCGCGCTCGCCGTACGCCTGGACACCAACCGGAACCTCACCGAGGCCATCGCGCTCTACGGCGCCCTGGGCTACGGGGAGATCCCGGCGTACAACGACGAGCCCTACGCCCACCACTGGTTCGAGAAGGACCTCAGGCCCGGATGATGTTGCCCTTCTTGATCTCGAAGGGGACTTCGTTCAGCGGCGCGGGTGCGGGCCCTCCGACGACCGCACCGGTGGCCATGTCGTACTCGCTGCCATGGCAGGGGCAGTGGATCTTGCCGTCCTGGATGTCGGCGACAGCGCAGTGCATGTGGCTGCAGTCGCGGCTGAAGGCGTGGAACTCGCCTGCCGCCGGTTGCGTGATCACGACACCGTTGGGCACCTCCTCGCCGGGAACGTCTTCGGAGTCGAGGAACAGCGCACCGCCGACCTCGACGTCGCTGGTCGCCGCGAGCACCTCAGCGCTTCCGCCGCCTCCGCCGCCTCCGCCAGGCGTCGAGGTAGTCGTGGGAGTGGTGGTCGACCCGCCCGGCTCGGCCGTGGGCGCGTCGTCACCGCAAGCGGCGAGCACGGGCACAGCGACCGCGCCCAGGGCAGTCGAGCGGATCATGATGCGGCGCGAGACGTCAGGGGTCTTGGTCACGTCGTCCATCGGGTACCTCGTCTCGGGTGGGAGCACGGTCGCTCCACCCTAGTCACGGCCTCGCCCCGGGCACCTGAGAGCACGCTGAGCAGTCGCGAAGGTCTTTCAGCGCGTCTCAGCCGGCCTTCTTCGCCACCGTCTTGCGTGCCGGCGCCTTCTTGGCGGCCGCCCGTTTGCGCACGGGAGCAGACGAGGCGACCGCGACGCGGTCCCCGAGCAGCGGCTTCAGGAAGGCGCCCGTGTGGCTCTCAGGGTTGGCCGCGACGTCCTCGGGAGTCCCTTCGGCCACGACCAGCCCGCCCCGGCTGCCACCCTCGGGCCCCATGTCGACGACCCAGTCGGCAGTCTTGATCACGTCGAGGTTGTGCTCGATGACCAGGACGGTGTTGCCCTGGTCGACCAGACGGCCGAGCACGAGCAGCAGCTTGCGGATGTCTTCGAAGTGCAGGCCGGTAGTCGGTTCGTCGAGGACGTACACGGTGCGTCCAGTAGACCGCTTCTGGAGCTCGGCGGAGAGCTTGACCCGTTGCGCCTCGCCCCCGCTCAGCGTGGGAGCGGGCTGACCCAGCCGCACGTAGCCCAGGCCGACGTCGACCAAGGTCTTGAGGTGTCGCGAGATGGCCGGGATCGCCTCGAAGAAGTGCACCGCCTCCTCGATCGGCATGTCGAGCACCTCGGCGATGGTCTTGCCCTTGAAGTGCACCTCCAGCGTCTCGCGGTTGTAGCGGGCGCCGTGGCAGACCTCGCACGGGACATAGACGTCCGGCAGGAAGTTCATCTCGATCTTGATCGTGCCGTCGCCGGCACACGCCTCACAGCGCCCGCCCTTGACGTTGAAGGAGAACCTGCCCTGCTGGTAGCCCCGCATCTTCGCCTCGGGTGTGGAGGCGAACAGCTTGCGCACGTGGTCGAAAACACCGGTGTACGTCGCGGGGTTAGACCTCGGCGTCCGGCCGATCGGCGACTGGTCGACGTGGATCACCTTGTCGACGTTCTCGAGCCCCTCGATGCGACGGTGCCGACCCGGCACCGTGCGGGCGTTGTAGATCTGCTTCGCCAGCGAGGTGTAGAGGATGTCGTTGACCAGCGTGGACTTGCCCGAGCCGGAGACGCCGGTGACGGCGACGAACATCCCGAGCGGGAAGGACACATCGATGTCGCGGAGGTTGTGCTCCTTGGCCCCGATGACCGTGAGCTCCCGACCAGGGGTGCGCGGCCGACGTACCTCGGGCAGCGGGATCGACTTGCGCTTCGAGAGGTAGAGCCCGGTCTGGGAGTCGGGGTGCTCCATCAGGTCCTGGACGGTGCCGGAGACGACGATCTGACCGCCGTGCTCGCCGGCGCCGGGCCCGATGTCGACGACCCAGTCCGCCACCTTGATGGTGTCCTCGTCGTGCTCGACCACGATGAGCGT
>DATILB010000171.1:0-5938 GCA_035477015.1 Nocardioidaceae bacterium
GTGACGAGGTCCCCGGCGACCCAGGAGGCGAGCTCGCGGTCGAGCCAGGCGAGCTGACCGGGCGAGGCCGGATGAGCCGAGACCTTCGGGGATTGAGTGGTTGCCATGCACCCATTGAGCGGGATCGGGGGGCCGACGGTCATGAGTACGGGCACTCATCTTGGGGTGCCGATCCGGGCTAGGCCGCACTCGGAAATTAGTGGAATAAAGTATTCCGTTCTGCTAGAGTGGAACAAGAAATTCCGTTCCGTTCCAACTCGTGAAGGGCACAGCGAGATGACAGTCGAAGCTCCTCCCGTCGCCTACAGCCCGGTCGTCCTCGAGGCGATCGAGACCGTCGAGGCGGTGGCTCTCCACCAGGTCCCCGGCGCCGACGACGTGTTCCCCCGCCGCTGGGTCGGCCTGGCCGCGATCCTTGCCGCCACCCTGATGAACCTGCTCGACTCGACGGTCAGCAACATCGCCGCCCCGTCGATCCAGGCCTCGCTCGGTGGCTCCTCGTCGACGCTCCAGTGGATCGCCGCCGGCTACACGCTGGCTCTGGCGGTCGGGCTGCTGGTCGGCGGACGGCTCGGCGACATGTTCGGCCGGAAGCGGATGTTCATGGTGGGCGTCGCCGGCTTCGTCGTCTCGTCGGCCGCGTGTGCCTTCGCGTGGTCGCCCGAGTCGCTGATCGGTGCGCGTGCGATCCAAGGTGCCTTCGGGGCGCTGATGATCCCGCAGTGCTTCGGTCTGATCCGCGACATGTTCGGCCGCGAGATGGGCAAGGCCTTCGCCGCCTTCGGCCCGGCCATCGGCCTGGCCACGATCATCGGACCGGTCGTCGGCGGCCTGCTGATCGAGTGGGACGTCTTCGACCTCGGCTGGCGCACGATCTTCGCGATCAACCTCCCGCTCGGTGCCGTTGCGGCGTACGTCGGGATGAAGGTCCTCCCCTCGGTCGAGCCGACTGCTCGCGGCTCGCGGCTCGACGTCGTGGGTGCTGCGGTCGCCGGCCTCGGCATGCTGTTGCTCGTCTACCCGCTGGTCGCCGGGCATGAGGCCGGCTGGCCGACCTGGTCGTACGTCGCACTGGCCGCGGCTGTTCCGGTCTTCGCCAGCTTCGTGATCCAGCAGCGTCGTCGCGCCGCGTCCGGCCGTACTGGGCTGGTCGAGCTGAGTGTCTTCAAGAAGCGGTCGTACGTCTCGGGTGTCGCCTTCGTCGTCGCGTTCTTCGGCTCGGTTGTCGGCTTCGGCCTGGCCGTCGGCCTCTTCCTCCAGCTCGGCCTCGGGTACGACGCGCTCGACTCGAGCCTGACCCAGCTGACCTGGCCGGTGGGTGCCTTCGTCGGTACGGCGATCGGCGCGACTCTGATGAACAAGCTGGGCCGCACGATCCTGCACATCGGCCTGTCGATCATGGTGGTCGGACTCGTCGGGCTCTTCCTGGTCTTCTCCGCGGATGCCGGCTTCTGGGTGCTGGCCGCACCGATGTTCGCCTACGGCGCGGGCATGGGCATGATCTTCATCCCGCTCTACGACATCATCGTGGCCGACCTGGACGACCACGAGGTCGGCTCGGCGAGCGGCATCCTCGAGTCCCTCCAGCAGCTCGGCGCCTCGCTCGGTGTCGCGGTGCTCGGCACGGTGTTCTTCTCGGTGGCCAACGTCGAGAACTGGACGGATGTCGCCGCTTCGGTCGATGCCGCGAAGGTCGTCACCGTGCTGGCCGGCGTACTCACCGCTGTCGCCTTCGCGATCGCCTTCTGGCTGCCGAAGAAGGCCAAGGAGCAGGCGTGGTGACACGCGGTATCAAGCCTCAGGGTCGTCGCGAGAGCGGCGGCCCTAGGCTGCGTTCTATGCCCGACGCAGGACCGATGAGCGGCCGCAAGGCGCAGGCGGCCCGCAACGACGACCTGATCCTCGAGGCGGCACGCGCCGTCTTCATCGAGAACCCCGACGCCCCGATCGCACTCGTTGCCGACCGTGCCGGCGTCGGCATCAGCGCGCTCTACCGCCGCTACCCGAGCAAGGAAGCGCTGATCGGCAAGCTGTGCCTCGACGGCCTGCGCACCTATGTCGCGCTCGCCGAGGAGGCGGTCGCGGATGAGGGCGACCCGTGGGAGTCGTTCGCGACCTTCATGCGGAGGTCGGTCGAAGCCGGCACGTCCGCACTGACGGTGAAGCTCGCCGGTCTCTTCACCCCCACGCAGGAGCACTGGACGGACTCAGTGCGGGCCTTCGAGCTCAACGCGACGCTGCAGGAACGGATCGTGTCATCCGGCGTCGTGCGCGAGGACTTCGAGATGGCCGACGTCGCGATGATCTTCGAGATGCTCTCGTCGCTGAAGCTGGGCGACGATGCGCGGAGTGCGGCGCTTCGACAGCGCTACCTGACCTTCTACCTTGATGCGCTCCACGACCCGCCGCTGCGCACGGAACTGCCCGCGCCGGGACCGAAGGATGAGGAGCTCTCGCGGCGTTGGGAGCCGCACCGCTAGCGCCGAGGCGTCGGCGCTTCTCCGCATTTCTCCTCGAGGTTCTCCAGCTCGGTGCCGTGCTGCCGCTCCTCGAACGCGCAGCGCATCCACTCGCGGAGCTCCTCCATGTCCTTGGGGAGCCCGTTCGGGAACCCAGGTGGCGCCGGGCCCCACTCGTGGAGGCGCGGAAAGAGGTCGGGCCCGCGCTCGCCCCACTTAGGCGACTTCCCGTGTTCCTTGCCGTGGCCCTCGCCGAGCAGGACGAGTCGCTCATGGAGTAGCGACTGCCTGTCGGACTTTTCTCCGCCGAACTCGTTGTCAGCCGCGAGCAGCGCTGCCGTCGGAAGCCCGCCGATGGCGAGCACGCCACCGACCGCCATCGCGGCCACTGCACCCTTCATGCCCTCAGTGTCCGCCCATGAGGCCCGACTGAGAACGCCGAAAACGAATTCACAGCAACCCCACATGTTCCGTAGCGTCGCGGCATGACCGACCTCCTCCTCGTCACATGCACCGAGTGGCCCGACGGCGAGCCCGCTGCCGACGTACTCGACCGGGCTCTGGCGGCACGGGGAGTCGATGCTCGCTGGGTGAACTGGGACGACGCGTCGGTGGACTGGTCCTCGGCACGAGTCGTCGCAGTCCGCTCCACCTGGGACTACATCGACCGGCGCGACGACTTCCTCGCGTGGGCGGCGCGGGTCGGTGAGCAGTCGCTGCTGCTCAACGGTGCCTCGGTGTTCGCGTGGAACACCGACAAGCAGTACCTCGTCGAGCTCGGTGCAGCCGGCGTCCCGGTCGTGCCCACGGTCTCGGTCGACTCCCGCGGTGACCTCGTGCCGGCCGCGGCCAGCTTCGACGGCCGGGTGGTGGTCAAGCCGCGCGTGGGCGTCGGCGGGTTCGGGCTCGTCGTGGTCGATGATCCGGACGCGCTCGCGGAGGCCGAGGTGGGGCGAGGCCCGTGGGCAGTGCAGCCGGTGATCGAGTCAGTCCGCACCGAGGGCGAGCTGTCGGTGTTCGTCCTGGGCGGCCAGGCGACGTACTCCCTGCAGAAGGTCCCGGCTGAGGGCCAGATCCTGGTGCACGAGCACCATGGCGGTCGCAACGTCAGGGTGCCGCTCGACGAGGACGCGGTCCGAGTCGCCAAAGCGTGCGTAGCCGCGGCCGAGGGCCTGCTCGGCACCACGCTGCACTATGCGCGGGTCGACCTCATGCGCCACGACGGGGAGCTGGTCGTCAGCGAGCTCGAGGCCACCGAGCCCGGCCTCTACCTCGACGTGATCCCGGAGAACGCCGAGCCCTTCGTGGACCTCATCGTGGAGGTCCTGGGTCGTTAAGACCCCAAGAAACGGAGTGGCCGGAGCAGGCTTGCTGCTCCGGCCGAAACCCCGTCGCACCCACGAGGTGAGTCGAGAGTATGACGTGCGTCACGTTCGGTCAATGGCCCGGTCGGAGTGGCCCATGCCGGATCGGTCCACCAAGACGGCCGTTACTTGCACTCGCAGGGGTCGAGTGCTAATAATCATTTAGCACTCTCCTCATGAGAGTGACAGTCCTTGGACTGTGAGGTGAGGTCCTCAAGCGTCGGCGAGCAGGGTTTGCCGGGTCAGCGTGGGCCGTCCGTCGCGGGCACCGACTCAGTCCATTCCACTCTTACGCGAAGGAATTCGTAGGAGCTATGCCGAAGCTGATTGCTTTCAACGAGGAGGCCCGGCGCGGCCTCGAGCGTGGCATGAACACGCTCGCCGACGCCGTCAAGGTCACCCTCGGTCCCAAGGGCCGCAACGTGGTCCTGGAGAAGAAGTGGGGAGCCCCCACGATTACCAACGACGGTGTCTCCATCGCCAAGGAGATCGAGCTCGAGGACCCATACGAGAAGATCGGTGCCGAGCTCGTCAAGGAGGTCGCGAAGAAGACCGACGACGTCGCCGGTGACGGTACGACCACTGCCACGGTCCTCGCCCAGGCGATGGTCCGTGAGGGTCTGCGCAACGTCGCTGCGGGTGCGAACCCGATGGCTCTCAAGCGCGGCATCGAGAAGGCCGTCGAGGCCGTCTCCGCCCAGCTGCTCGAGATGGCCAAGGACGTCGAGACCAAGGAGCAGATTGCTTCGACGGCCTCGATCTCCGCTGCTGACACCCAGGTCGGCGAGATCATCGCCGAGGCCATGGACAAGGTCGGCAAGGAAGGCGTCATCACCGTCGAGGAGTCGAACACCTTCGGGCTCGACCTCGAGCTCACTGAGGGTATGCGCTTCGACAAGGGCTACATCTCGCAGTACTTCATGACCGACCCCGAGCGCATGGAGACCGTCCTCGAGGACGCCTACGTGCTCGTGGCCAACCAGAAGATCAGCAACGTCAAGGACATGCTGCCGCTGCTGGAGAAGGTCATGCAGTCCGGCAAGCCGCTGCTGATCATCGCCGAGGACGTCGAGGGCGAAGCCCTCGCGACCCTGGTGGTCAACAAGATCCGTGGCACCTTCAAGTCCGCTGCCGTCAAGGCTCCGGGCTTCGGTGACCGTCGCAAGGCCATGCTTCAGGACATCGCGATCCTGACCGGCGCCCAGGTGATCTCGGAGGATGTCGGGCTCAAGCTCGACTCCGCCGGCATCGAGCTTCTCGGCCAGGCCCGCAAGGTGACCCTGACCAAGGACGAGACGACGATCGTCGAGGGTGCTGGCGACGCGGAGCAGATCCAGGGCCGCGTCAACCAGATCCGCAACGAGATCGAGAAGTCGGACTCCGACTACGACCGCGAGAAGCTGCAGGAGCGTCTGGCCAAGCTGGCCGGCGGTGTTGCGGTCATCAAGGTCGGCGCGGCCACCGAGGTCGAGCTCAAGGAGCGCAAGCACCGCATCGAGGACGCCGTTCGCAACGCGAAGGCTGCCGTCGAGGAGGGCATCGTCGCCGGTGGTGGCGTTGCGCTGCTCCAGGCGACCGACGCTGCGTTCGAGAAGCTCGAGCTCGAGGGTGACGAGGCCACCGGCGCGAACATCGTGCGCGTCGCGGCCGAGGCTCCGCTCAAGCAGATCGCGTTCAACGCCGGCCTCGAGGGCGGCGTCGTGACCGAGAAGGTGCGCAACCTGCCCTCGGGCCACGGGCTGAACGCTGCCACCGGTGAGTACGTCGACATGATCGCCAGCGGCATCATCGACCCCGCCAAGGTGACGCGTTCCGCGCTCCAGAACGCCGCCTCCATCGCGGCGCTGTTCCTCACGACCGAAGCGGTCGTGGCGGACAAGCCCGAGAAGACGCCGGCCATGCCCGGCGGCGACGGCGGCATGGGCGGCATGGACTTCTGATCCATCCCTGACCTAACCCAAGCAAGACACAAGCACGACCCCGGCTGGTCCAGCCGGGGTCGTGCTTTTTTCATAACGAAGCGACCTAATCGGACAGAGCGTCGTAAACTGGTCACGGTTGGGGATCCCTCTGGAGGGTGGGATCCCGTCTTCATGCCGCCACGTGCCTGGGAGG
>DATILB010000172.1:0-8032 GCA_035477015.1 Nocardioidaceae bacterium
ACAACGGTTCCCCTTCGAGGTGTTCCCCTACGGCACCCTCACCTCCCGCCAGGCCGACAAAGACCACTCCGTCCCCTACGACCCCGGTGGTCCACCCGGCCAGACCAGCGCCGACAACCTCGCACCCCTCGGCCGCCGCACCCACCGACTCAAGACCTTCGCCCCCGGCTGGCGACATATCCGGGTCGGACCCCGAGCATTCCTCTGGCGAACCCCGACCGGCTACTGGTACCGCGTCGACCCCGACGGCACCCACTCCCTAGGCAAGACCATCTCGGTGATGGAAGAACACTTCGGGGCATTCGTGCGCGCCGCCTGAGGCCCGTGTCCTGAGTCGGGGCTAGAGGCGCGGGTGCCTAGTGGCACACGGTTCACCCGACGAGTTTGAACGAGATTCGCGCGCGCCAAGGGGGAAACCACCCAGTTAGGGTGACCGCGTGCTGAAGCTCGTCGCGACCGACCTCGACGGCACGCTGCTGCACAGCGACGGCTCGGTCACCGACCGCACCCGACACGTGCTGGAGACGCTCGACGAGCGGGGCATCACCGTCGTCTTCGTCACCGGCCGCCCGATCCGTTGGATGGACGACCTGTGGGAGCACGTCGGCGGGCACGGCATCGCGATCTGCAGCAACGGCGGCATCGTGTACGACGTGCAGACGCACTCGGTCGTGGAGGCGCGCACGATCAGCCGTGAGATAGGCCTCAAGGTCGCCGAGCTGATCCGCCTCGCGATCCCCGGGTCGGTGTTCGCGATGGAGAAGACCGACGGCTTCGCCAAGGAGCCGGTCTACCGACCCGAGGCCGAGATCCCGCCGGGGCTGGTGATCGGCGAGCTCGAGGACGTGTACGGCGACAACGTGGTCAAGCTGCTCGCTCGACACGACTCGGAGCCACCGCAGCGTTTCTGGAACGAGGTCGAGGACTTGGTCGGCCACCTCGTGACGACCACCTGGTCGTCGTACGAGACCGACGCCCTGGTCGAGATGAGCGGCCATGGAGTGACCAAGGCGAGCACGCTGGCGGCGTACTGCGAAGAGCACGGCATCAGCCGCGACGAGGTGGTCGCCTTCGGGGACATGCCGAACGACCTGCCCCTGCTGAAGTGGGCCGGCACGTCGTACGCCATGGCCAACGCGCACACGTCCGTCTTCCCCGACGCCGCGCACACAGCCCCCAGCAATGACGAGGACGGTGTGGCGGTGGTCCTCGAGGAGCTGTTCGGGCTCTGAACTAGGCTGAACCCATGCGTAGCAAGGCCGTTGCCATCCTCACGACCGCACTCGTGCTGCTGGTCACGTCCCCGGCGTACGCCGAGGCCACCTTCGACGACGAACCGCCGCCGTCCGACAACGGCCGCTGGGTGGCCGTCGTCGCGTTCCTCATCTTCGTCGCCATCGTGGCCGGGATGCTCTTCATCGCACGGGCCTACACCAAGGACGACCGGAACCAGTGACGCTGGGCGCGCGTCCCAACCCCATGAGACGCGCACTTCTCCTCGTCCTGCTCGGCCCGCTCGTTCCGCTGCTGGCGGTGCCGCCGCCGGCGCTCGCCTGCTCGTGCGCGATGTTCCCGCCCCGCGAACATTTCCAGCGTGCCGACGTGGTCGTGGCCGGGGAACTGGTCTCTGTGGAGGAGACCCCGCCGAAGGGCGGCATCATCTCGAGCGGTGACCCGACGACGTACACAGTGAGCGTGATGGCCACCTACAAGGGAGTGCCGGCCGCTGAGGTGAGCTTCACCTCGGCCCGGGACGGCGCCTCCTGCGGTGTCGAGGGCCTGAAGCGTGGCCGGGACGTCTACTTCCTGCACGACGGGGACGACGGCTACACCGCGAATCTGTGCAACGGGACCGGGACCGTACCCGAGGAAAGGATCGCCGCAATCGCAGGTGGCCCGCTCGAGGAGGCCGGACCGGTCTCGACCGTCATCGACAGTGACGAGCCGGCGCAGACCGCCTACCCGTGGCTCCTGCCCTCCGCGGGAGCCCTGGTGGCCCTGGGTGCGGGACTCCTGATCCTGCGCAGGCGTCGGGGGGCCAAGGCATGAGACGACTGCTGCTGCTCCTGCTCGTCGTACCACTCCTTCCTGCCCTGGTCGCCCCTTCGCCGGCGTACGCCTGCTCCTGCGCGACGACGATCCAGGGCGCGATAGACGGGGCGGACGTAGTGGTGGTCGGTCGCGTTGAGACCAAGGTCGCGCAAGGCGTTGGCAAGCACGGCAGCGACGATGTTGTCCGGCTCGACGTCCAACAGGTGTTGAAGGGAGTGGCCACCCGGACGCTCGACGTCGTGAGCCATGGATGCAACGGTCCGGCACTCAGCCCAGGCATGCGCGGGGTGATCTTCTTGCAGCGTGAAGGCGACGACCTCGCCGCACATCTCTGCGGTGGCAGTGGCTTCTACTCACCCGCCGAAGTGACGGCCGCGCTTGGCACAGGTCACGAGCCGACGGAAGGCTCCACCCAGATCCGCCGAGAGGGCGCGGACCTCGCCCTGCCCCTCGCGCTTGGCGCGGGTGGCTCGCTGGTTCTCCTGGTGGGTCTTCTCTGGCTGCGGTTCAAGGCGAACTGAACCGCGTTTCCCCTTTTCAAATGGGGTTTTCCGGGGAAGACTCAGCGCACTGACGATTGTGAGCCAGGTCACCGGAGGTTCCACCCATGACCCAGGACGCCGTAGCTGCCGCCAAAGCAGCCATCGACTCCTTGACTGCCGCGGCTTCGCGGGTAGCGAACGAGTTCGGAGACACCCTTGGGGTCAAGCGACTCCTGTCGGACGTCTCCCGACTCAAGGACGACCTTCTCGAAATCGGCGACCCCAAGCCGGGTCACAAGGTGTTGGGGAACGAGGAGATCGTCGAGATCGACGACACTCCCTACGACGACAACCTCTGGGACGGTAGCGACTCCGAAGCCCAGCACGCCCAGTAGACAGGTAACGAACTAGATGTCGACTGGCGTACGCAGTCCTCGCCGTGCCCAAATTCCCGACAAGACCCTTCGACAAGACAACTGGTGGCTCTCCCCGCTGATCACCTTCGTGGTGTTCACGGCGTTCGTCATCTACGCCACCTGGCGTGCCTTTGCAGGATCGAAGTACTACGCCTCGCCGTACCTCTCACCGTTCTACTCACCGTGCCTGTCAGACGACTGCGTCGAGGGCTCGAGCGACTTCGGGACGCCATTCAGCTTCTGGCAGCTGTCCCCGGCCCTGATCGTGCTCATCTTCCCGCTCGGGTTCCGGATGAGCTGCTACTACTACCGCAAGGCGTACTACCGCGCGTTCTGGCTCAGCCCGCCGGCCTGCGCGGTCGCCGAGCCGCACGGCAAGTACACCGGTGAGAAGCGGCTGCCGCTGATCATCAACAACATCCACCGGTACTTCTGGTACGCCGCCATGGTGGTCGCCGTCATCCTGAGCTACGACGTCGTTCTCGCGTTCCGCAACGAGGATCACGAGTGGGGCCACATGGGCCTGGGCACGCTGCTGATGCTCGTGAACATCGTCTTCATCTGGCTCTACACCCTGTCGTGCCACTCCTGCCGTCACACCGTGGGCGGCCGGTTGCGGCACTTCTCCAAGCACCCCGTGCGCTACCAGGCATGGACGTTCGTCTCGAAGCTCAACAACAAGCACGCGATGTTCGCGTGGGTGTCGCTCTTCTCGGTCGCCCTGGTCGACCTGTACGTCTACCTGCTCGCGAACGGCACCTTCGACGACCCGAGGTTCTTCTAAGTGACCACCGAAAGACACCCCATGACCGGCAACCGGATGGATGCCGGCACCGACTCGGGGATCGAGACGCACGAGTACGACGTGGTGGTGATCGGTGCCGGCGGCGCGGGTCTTCGTGCTGCCATCGCCGCCCACGACGCCGGCGCCAAGGTGGCGGTCGTGTGCAAGTCCTTGCTGGGCAAGGCGCACACCGTCATGGCAGAAGGCGGCATCGCCGCGTCCATGGGGAACGTCTACCCCGAGGACAACTGGGAGGTGCACTTCCGAGACACCATGCGTGGCGGGAAGATGCTCAACAACTGGCGGATGGCTCAGTTGCACGCCCAGGAGGCGCCGGAGCGCGTCCTCGAGCTCGAGGAGTGGGGAGCCCTCTTCGACCGCACCGCCGACGGGCTGATCTCACAGCGTGACTTCGGCGGTCACCGCTATGCACGGCTCGCCCACGTCGGCGACCGCACCGGCCTGGAGATGATCCGGACGCTCCAGCAGCGCACGGTCGCGCTCGGCATCGACGTGTACATGGAGTGCACGGTCACCGAGGTCTTCAAGGACGGCGACCGCGTCAGCGGTGCGTTCGGCTACTGGCGCGAGACCGGCCGCTTCGTCGTCTTCAAGACACCGGCCGTCGTGCTCGCTACGGGCGGCATCGGCAAGAGCTACCAGGTCACGTCGAACTCGTGGGAGTACACCGGCGACGGCCACGCCCTCGCGCTGCGCACGGGTGCCTCGCTGATCAACATGGAGTTCGTCCAGTTCCACCCCACAGGGATGGTCTGGCCGCCTTCGGTGAAGGGCATCCTCGTGACGGAGTCGGTGCGCGGCGACGGCGGCGTACTCAAGAACTCCGAGGGCGAGCGGTTCATGTTCAACTACATCCCCGACTTCTTCAAGAAGGAGACGGCCGACACGATCGAGGAGGCCGAGGGCTGGTACACCGACAAGAAGAACCATCGTCGGCCGCCCGAGCTGCTCCCCCGTGACGAGGTCGCTCGCGCCATCAACTCCGAGATCAAGGCCGGCCGTGGCTCACCGCACGGTGGCGTCTTCCTCGACATCGCCTCTCGCCGGGACTCTGAGTTCATCCGTCGCCGGCTTCCGTCGATGTACCACCAGTTCAAGGAGCTGGCCGACGTCGACATCACCGCCGAGCCGATGGAGGTCGGCCCGACCTGCCACTACGTGATGGGCGGGGTCGAGGTCGACGCGGACACCGAGGAGTCGATCGTCCACGGCCTGTACGCCGCCGGCGAGGTGGCTGGTGGCATGCACGGCTCCAACCGACTCGGTGGCAACTCGCTCTCCGACCTGCTCGTGTTCGGCCGCCGGGCCGGTCACAACGCGGCGTACGCGTCGTATCGCGGCCGCGAGGACAAGCCCAAGGTCGCCGACGAGCAGGTCAAGGCAGCCCAGGACAGCGCGCTCGCGCCGTTCATGCATGAGGGCGGTGAGAACCCGTACACCATCCAGAAGGACCTGCAGGAGGTCATGCAGCGTCTGGTCGGCATCATCCGCACCCGGAGCGAGCTGGCCGAGTCACTGGTCGAGATCGAGGCGCTCAAGGAGCGGGCCAAGAACCTCTCGGTCGAAGGACACCGGCAGTACAACCCCGGTTGGCACCTCGCACTCGACCTGGCGAACATGCTGATCGTCTCCGAGTCCATCGCGAAGGCTGCGCTCGAGCGCGAGGAGTCGCGAGGCGGCCACACGCGCGACGACCATCCCGGCCCGAACCCCGAGTGGGGAGCCAAGAACCTGGTGCTCACCCTGGGCGAGTCCGGCGAGCACGTCGACCTCAAGCACCAGCCCCTGCCCGTCATGCCCGACGACCTCAAGCACCTCTTCGAGTGATCTTGTGAACTCGACCAACAAGCACTGCGAAGGAGCCTGACCGTGGGTTACAACCTCAAGATGCGGGTCTGGCGCGGGGACCAGTCCGGCGGCCAGCTCGAGGACTACGTGGTCGAGGGGGTCGAGGAGGGCGAGGTCGTGCTCGACGCGATCCACCGGCTGCAGGCCACCCAGGCCGGCGACCTCGCCGTGCGCTGGAACTGCAAGGCCGGCAAGTGCGGCTCCTGCTCGGCCGAGATCAACGGCAAGCCGAAGCTCATGTGCATGTGCCGGCTCGCGGACTTCGAGGAGGACGAGACGATCACGGTCACGCCGCTGCGGGCCTTCCCGGTCATTCGCGACCTGGTTACCGACGTCTCCTACAACTACGAGAAGGCCAAGGAGGTGCCGGCGTTCGCGCCGACTCCCCGGGACGCCGACGGCAAGCGCCGGATGATGCAGGTGGACGTCGAGCGGGGACAGGAGTTCCGCAAGTGCATCGAGTGTTTCCTGTGTCAGGACGTCTGCCACGTCATCCGTGACCACGAGGACAACAAGCCCGCCTTCGCCGGCCCGCGCTTCTTCCTCCGGTACGCCGAGCTCGACATGCACCCGCTCGACACGAACGACCGCCGCAAGCTCGCGCAGGACGCCGCCGGCATCGGCATGTGCAACATCACCAAGTGCTGTACCGAGGTCTGCCCCGAGCACATCAAGATCACCGACAACGCGATCATCCCCATGAAGGAGCGCGTGGTCGACCGCAAGTACGACCCGGTGGTCTGGCTCGGCGAGAAGATCTTCCGGCGGGATCGGGCGGGCCGCGACGAGGTCTAGCGGCAAACCGCCCGATTCCTCGGACGGTTGTCCAGATCCTTGGGAGACTTCTCTCTATGTCTTCCCCGCTCGTCGACGTCTCCGCGCTCTGGGTCCGCTTCGGCCCGGTCGATGCCGTGCGCGGCATCGGCTTCACCGTCGACCCGGGTAGCGCGACCGCCCTGCTGGGCCGTAACGGCGCCGGCAAGTCGACGACGATGCGGGTGCTGGCGGGCGTCATCCCGCCTACCGGCGGCATCGTGAGCGTCTGCGGCCACGACATCCGCACCGAGACCCTGGCTGTGAAGCGGCTGACCGGCTACTGCCCCGACGTGGGCGGCACGGTTCCCCGCGCGACTCCGTGGGAGCACCTCCAGCTCGCCGCACGCCTGCGCCGCGTCGAGGAGGGCTGGGAGGACCGGGCACGAGAGCTTCTCGAGCGCTTCGACCTCGGTGCCGCCGCTCACCGGGTGACTGCCGGCTTCAGCCACGGCATGGGCCGCCGGCTGTCCGTGATCCTCGCTTCCTTCCACCAGCCTCAAGTGCTGCTCCTGGACGAGCCGTTCGACGGCGTCGACCCGCTGGGCGTCGAGGCGACGATGGACGTCATCGCCGACGCTCGCTCTCGCGGTGCTGCGGTGCTCGTGTCGACCCACCTGCGTGAGCTGGCCGTCGAGGCCTGCTCGGACGCGATCGTCCTGCGGGGCGGCTCGGCCGTGGCTGCCGTCCCCGCGCACGACATGAAGGGGGAGGCGGGCGCCGGTGTCTACCGCTCTCTCCTCGACTGACGAGGCCCTCGCGCCGAAGACCGGCTGGATCTCGGAGTGGCGCAGGGCCGTGTCCGACGCACGAGCCCTGTTCGCCTTCCGCGCCGGGACGCTGCGTGGCAAGGCCCGCCGGTACGCCGTCATCGGGATCGGCATCATCGGCGTGATCACCGTGCTCGTGGCCTGGCTGCCGGCGTACCTCCCCGAGGGCGATGGCCGCCGGCTCAACGTCGCCACCCTGCTGCCGACCGGCTTCATCGGCATCCTGGTGCTGTCGATCGTCTCGGCTGCTGCCACCGCCGGTGGCCGCGAGCTGATGCCGCGCGAGCAGGGCGTCGCGTTCCCGGTCAGTGCGACGACCGACCACCTCGGCGCTCTCGTCATGGCACCGCTCAACATCGCGTGGCTGTTGGAGTCGTGGACGCTCATCGGCGCAGCGGCGTACGTCGTTGAGCCGAGCCCGAAGCTGGTCATCGCTGCCCTGGGAGTCTGTCTCTGGCTGGCGACTGCGACCGCGATAGCGCAGTGCTTCGCCTGGGCGCTCGAGTGGGTACGCCGTGGTCCGCGCGGCCTCTGGATCGTGCGTGGCATCGGTGCGGCCAGCGCTGGCTTCGTCGCATGGATCGTGGCGACCGACCGACTGGTGCCGATCCTCGACAACATGGTTTTCTTCCGGTGGCTCGCCGAGCCCATCGTCTTCGACACCATCTCGCCGTTCGCATGGGTACTACGGATCGGCGCCATGCTCGCGCTCCTCGTCGGGGCCGTGGTGCTCGGAGCTGTGCTGGCGCGGGCGGTCGCCCGACGTCAGCCCCGCGACGAGATGCGCCTGGAGACAGCTGCCTACCAGCCGAAGGCGATGGCCGGGTCCCAGTTCGCGGCGCTCCT
>DATILB010000173.1:0-8042 GCA_035477015.1 Nocardioidaceae bacterium
GAGCCGTAGGTGCGCAGGGCACCCAGGATCTGGACCAGTTCCTTGGGCGAGGAGCCGCCGATGGCCCCCGCTTCCTTCATCACACGCAGGGCCTGGAGCTCCAGTCCCGCCCGCTGGGCAGTGGCAGAGGCACGACCGGAGAGGTCCTTCAAGGAGGAGAACGTCATGCCGGGATCGTGCCATCTCAGTGACCACCGCAACACCGTGTCCAAGGAGCGGAGCGTCACATCCCGCCTGAAACCTGGTGCGGGTACCGTCGTCAGCGTGCCTGAGACCGAGTTCACCGCCCATGGAGCGGACGCCAAGCTGGCGTGCGTGCGCCGGGGTCACGGTGCGCCGCTGCTGCTGATCATGGGCGTCGCCGGCCACCAGAAGGTGTGGGGCGACGAGTTCCTGGACCGGTTGAGCGCGGAGTTCGAGGTCATCACTTATGACCACCGCGGCATCGGGGACAGCTCGTTCGCCGAGTCGTTCACCCACGCCGACCTGGTCGCGGATGCGGTCGCGGTGCTCGACTGGGCCGGCCTGTCCGACGCGCACGTGCTCGGCTTCTCGATGGGTGGCACCATCGCCCAGCACCTGGCCATCGATCATCCTGAGCGCGTCCGGACGCTGAGTCTCGTGGCGACTTTCCCCGACGTGGACGACGTCTTCGGCGAAGGCGTGCTGAGCTTCGCCGCCGCCGGGCAGGCTGAAGACGCCGAGACGGCCACCTGGATCCTCTTCGAAGCCAACGTCTCGAAGGCGCACTCGGAGATCGACGAGAACTTCCCGCCCTTCCTGGAGGCTGCCGGCGCGGCGAAGGTGCCGACCCCCGTCGCGATGGCGCAGGTGGTGGCTTCGGCGAGCCACGATGTCACGGCGCGACTTGCTGCGATCAAGGCGCCGACCCTCGTCGTGCACGGCACCCAGGACGCCATCATCAAGGCCTCGGCCGGCGAGCGACTGGCCGAGGAGATCCCGGGAGCGCGACTCGAGCTGTGGCCCGGCGTGGGGCACCACATTGCCTGGGAGACCGGAGGCCGCCTCGCGGAGGCCGTGATCAACCACATCAAGGCGGCCGACTGATGCGCCGCGGGCTGGTCATCGGCGGCGGTGGGACGCTCGGGCTGGCTTGGTCGGTAGGCGCACTCTCCGCTCTCGAGGAAGCGCTCGACTGGGACGCCCGGACGGCCACCGTCATCGTGGGCTCGGGCAGCGGCGCGGAGATCGCGGCGGTGCTGGGCGCGAGCTTCACGACGCAGGACATGGTCAACGCGCTCACCGAGCACCCCATCGCGCCGCGTGTCCTCGCCGAGCAGTTCGCGGCTGAGCGCAGGGTGATTCCGGGCATCCCGATCCCGGCTCCCTCGAGCCTCGGCCTCGCGGTCGCTGGGCTCCGACGTCGCGTGCCGGCTCAGTCGGCCATCGCGGGACTGCTGCCGATCGGGACCGGCAGCTACGACCGCATCGTCGACTTCGGTCGCAACCTGTCCCGCCTGAGCACTGGCAGCGCGGACGGCTGGGTGCCTCACCCGGCGACCTGGCTGGTCGCCGCAGACCGCCGCAGTGGGCGCAGGGTCCCGTTCGGCTTCCGTGGCGCGCCGCGCACGGACCTCGGCATCGCGCTGGCCGCAGCGTCGGCCCGTCCCGGCTGGTTCCCCCCGGTCCGAGTACGGGACCGGGCCTACGTCGAGGCATCGGTGGCCTCCCCGACCTCGGTCGACATGGTGCTCCCGCTCGGCCTGGACGAGGTGGTCGTGATCGCGCCCACCTCCTCCCGCGACGCCGGAATCGGTTTCGGGTTCTCGATGCTGGAGCGCCTCTTCCGGCGCGGTACGACGATGCGCCTGGACCTCGAGGAGGCGGTGCTCACCTCCGACGGAACTCGCGTGATCCGGATCGAGCCCGGTCCCACGGACCTCGCCGCGATGGGCGTCAACCCGATGGACTACCGGCGGCGGCGCGAGGTCGTTCTCACGTCGCTGTCGACGAGCCGGGAGCGAGTCGCGAAGGCCGTCCAGCGCAGCGGCGCTGGGCTCGACGGTCCGACCCTGCCTCGCCGGGACGTGTCGGCAAGGGCCGCTCTGGATTCGACGAAGCTCCTGGAGCTCACGGCAGGTCCAGTCATGGTGGAACAGATCGTCGAGGAGTACGACGTGCCGCCGCCGGAGCCGGTCCGCGACGTGGCCCAGGTCAGCGTTCCGCTGACTGCCCCGCGCCCGACGTTGTGGCGGCGACTACTGCGATGGTTCTCAGCAGGTCGACCAGCGGCCTGATCGAGAGCTCCGGGTCGACCGCGCGCTGGATGCCGACGCCGACACCCATCGTCCAGGCCAGCGCGGTTGCCTCCGCGACGCTGATCGGGAACTCCATGCCGAGCTTCTGACGCTGCTCCTCGAGGATCTCGGCGAAGCGAGCTGCGATCTCCGCTCGACGTTTGGCCACCTCGGTCCGGAGCGCCGGATTGCCTCGCGACCCCACGACGAGCTCGAGCTCGAGCATCGTCCACTCCTCGTTGCCGACGCTCGCATCGGCCCACCGGCTGAAGCCGTCGATGAGCTCGTCGACCGTGGTGCCCTCCGCGATCTCCTGACGCAGCCGACCCACCTGCTCGGTGTGGATCCAGTCGATCACGGCGAACCCGAGCTCGAACTTGCTGGAGAAGTTGGAGTAGACCGCGCCCTTCGAGTAGCCGGCCTCGGCCGCCACCTTCTCCAGCGAGGTCCCCAGGAAACCGTCGGAGACGAAGAGCCGGCGGGCCGTCTGGATCAGCAGCTCGCGGGTCTTCGCTTGCGACTCCGCCCGGGACAGTCTCATGCCTGCAGGATACGTCCAGAATCCCGATACCGGCGGTCTTCAGAGACCGTCGGCGAGGGCGGCAGCTCGACCCAGGACGGCATCCAGCATCGGCTCGGTGAGCTTGCCGGTGAAGGTGTTCTGCTGGCTGGGGTGATAACACCCGAGCAGCACCTTGTCGCCCACGATCGCTTCGGCGCCGTGGCCGAACTTCGGTCGGGGACGCGGTACGCCGTACCCGAGCGTCTTGAAGGTCCGCAGGGCCGCATCCCAGCCGTAGGAACCGAGGCAGACGACGACCTTCACCGAAGGCGCGAGCAGCTCCACCTCGCGGCGCAGCCAGGGCGAGCAGGTGTCCCTCTCCTCGGTCGTGGGCTTGTTGTCCGGCGGGGCGCAGCGCACGGTGGCGACCATCCGCGCGCCCAGCAGCTGCTGGCCGTCACCCGCATGGAGCGAGGTCTCCTGGCTCGCCAGCCCGACCCGATGGAGAGACGCGAAGAGCCAGTCACCGCTGCGGTCCCCGGTGAAGATGCGGCCGGTCCGGTTGCCGCCGTTGGCCGCCGGCGCGAGCCCAACGATGAGCACGCGCGGCTCGACGGCGCCCCACCCGGGGATCGGGCGACCCCAGTACGGCTCGTGGGCGAAGGACGCGCGCTTCTGCACCGCCACGTCTTCGCGCCACTGAACCAGCCGCGGGCAGGCGCGGCAGACCGAGATCCGCGATCCAAGCTCTTCGAGGCCAGTCTCGGCGAGGGCTGAGACGTCCGCCGGCGCGTGCGCGATGGGCGTGGTCGCCGTGGCTGGGTCGTCAGGCCAGCCGGTGCCCGGAGGGACAGGAGAGGCGAAAGCGGTGTCGGTGACCGGGTGGCGGTGACGGTTCACCACGTCACGCAATCGACCACGCGATGCCGTCGAGGATGTCGGACTCCGAGACCAACAGTGAGTCGACGTCCGTGCGCACCATGATCCGGTCGAGGATGAGGGCGCCCGCTGCGATCACATCGGCTCGGCCCGGATGCAGGAACGGCAGCGTCTTCCGCTCGGCCACCGTCATCTCGATCAGCCGCACCATCAGCTCGCGCACGTCGTCGCGCTCGATCGTCGAGTGGTTGATGGCCTCACGGTCGTACGCCGGCAGGTCGAGCGCCATCGCAGCCATCGTGGTGATCGTGCCCGCGACACCGACCACCGAGCGGGCGAGGTCGAGGAAGATGCCGTCGGCGACCAGCGTCTCGAGCTGCGCGTCGATGAAGGTCGCGGCGTTCTCGATCTCCCCGGCCTTGGGCGGGTCGGACTTCAGGAACCGCTCGGTGAGGCGCACCGCGCCGATGTCGAGCGAACGGTGCTTCTTGCCCATGATCAGCTCGGTCGAGCCACCGCCGATGTCGATGACGAGGGTGGGCTCCTTGCGGTCTGGCAGTGCTCGTGTCGCACCGACGTACGACAGCCGTGCCTCCTCGTCGCCGGACAGCACCTCCGGGGGTACGCCGAGCCGCTTGATCACACCGTCGATGAAGACGTCCGCGTTGGACGCGTCGCGGACGGCGGAGGTCGCGCAGAAGCGCATCGCCTGCGGGTCGTACTCGTCGACCAGCACCTTGAACTCGTCGATCGCGGCGAACACCCGGAACAGCGCCTCGTCGGCCAGCCGCCCGGTGCTGTCGACGTCCTGACCGAGCCGCACCATGCGCATGTCGCGCACCTGCTCGAGCTCCTCGCCAGTCGCGGCAGAGAGGTCGGCGATGAGCATCTTGATCGTGTTGGTGCCGCAGTCGAAGGCGGCGACGCGGGTCATCCCTCGACCCTTGGATCGAGCAGCGATGCGGAGCGAGCGTCTGACGAGATTGCGCAGGGGCCGGAGGCCCACCACTCGCCGAGCGCGTCGAGCACCTCGTCGCCGAGCGGGTTGACGCCTCGGCCCTGGGCCAGGGACTGACCGGCGAGGACGTGCAGGCACTTCACGCGGTTCGGCATCCCACCGGCGGAGATCCCGTCGATCTCCTCGACGTGCCCGATCGCCTCGCGCGCCTCCAGGTAGCGCTCGTGCGCGCCCTGGTACGCCGCGGCCAGGTCGGCGTCATGGCTGAGCCGCTCCTGCATCTCTGCCATCAGCCCGCTCCCTTCGAGAGTTCCGATGAGGGATGCCACCCGAGGACATGTCAGATAAAAGGTAGTCGGGAATGGGGTGCCGTCCGGCAGCCGGGGTTCGGTCGTGACTACGTCGGGGTTGCCGCAGGGACAGCGGTGGCCGATCGCGCGGATGCCACGAGGGTGTCGGCCGAGCTGCTCTGCGATCACTGCCTCGTCATGAGGGTCAATCGTCATTCTGAATCTGCTTCGGGGGCTTGATCTTGTCTACGGGCTCTGGCTCGTCGGTCGGTGCCGGCGGGTTCCCGGCCAGCAGCACGGACGTCCACGCGGTGTCGTACCACTCCGGCGTCCCCCCGTCGGTCGAGACCCTGGGCTCGGAGAGCGAGTCTACGTCGCGCAACGGCTGACCGTTCTCGTCGATGACCGTGAAGCCGGTCTCGCCGGGCATCACGAAGCCGAAGGCCTTGCGCGCCGACGCCTCGGTGTACGCCGGGTCCTTCCACCGGTCCTTCTCGCGCTGGAGCTCCCGGATGTTGGCGTTGGACTGGGCGATCTGCGCGTCGAGCTGGCGCAGCTGCTGCCGTTGCTCGAGGTAGGCCCGGAAGCTCGAGGCGTAGGACACCATCAGCACCGACACCACGAGCACGAGCACGGCGGCGCGGCCGGTCAGCCGAGAGCGCACCCTCACTGCGCTGCTCGCGGCGCGCGGTCGTGCCCCACCGGGCCGCTGCCCGGGCCGGACAGAAGGACGAACGGTGGGGCGTCGCTGACCGCCGCGGGGGCCGGAGCCCCCCGGCGGCGCTGAGCGCCCGGCCATAAGGTCTAGGAAACCTCAGCCGGCGTACCGCGGGAAGGCGCCACGCCCGGCGTACCGGGCCGCATCGTCAAGCTCCTCCTCGATGCGGAGCAGCTGGTTGTACTTCGCGACGCGCTCAGAGCGAGCCGGAGCACCGGTCTTGATCTGGCCACAGTTGGTCGCGACCGCCAGGTCGGCGATGGTGGTGTCCTCGGTCTCACCGGAGCGGTGGCTCATCATGCAGCGGAAGCCGTTGCGGTGCGCCAGGTCGACCGAGTCGAGCGTCTCGGTGAGTGAGCCGATCTGGTTGACCTTGACCAGCAGGGCGTTCGCGGACCGCTCCTTGATGCCTCGGGCCAGCCGCTCGACGTTGGTGACGAACAGGTCGTCGCCGACGAGCTGGGTCTTGTCGCCGAGCTGCGCGGTCAGGGCGTTCCAGCCGTCCCAGTCCTCCTCGTTTAGCGGGTCCTCGATCGAGACGATCGGGTACGCCGCCACCAGCTCGGCGTAATACGCAGCCATCTCGGCCGACGTCTTCTGCGCACCCTCGAACGTGTAGCCGCCGTCGTTGTAGAACTCCGTGGCCGCCACGTCGAGCGCCAGCACGATGTCGTCGCCGAGCTTGAGGCCGGTCTTCTCGACGGCTTCCGCGATGAGATCGAGCGCGGCTCGGTTGCTGGGCAGCTCGGGAGCGAAGCCGCCCTCGTCGCCGACGCCGGTGGCCAGGCCCTTGCCCTTCAGCACGGACTTCAGTGCGTGGTAGACCTCGGCACCCTGGCGAAGCGCCTCGCGGAACGTCGCGGCACCGACCGGAGCGATCATGAACTCCTGGATGTCTACGTTGGTGTCCGCGTGGGCGCCGCCGTTGAGGATGTTCATCATCGGCACCGGGAGCACATGGGCGTTCGGGCCGCCGACGTACCGGAAGAGCGGGAGCTCAGCACTGTCCGCAGCCGCTCGGGCGACAGCGAGCGAGACGCCGAGGATGGCGTTCGCGCCGAGCTTGGCCTTGTTCGGAGTGCCGTCGAGGTCGAGCATGGTCTGGTCGATGAGACGCTGCTCGGAGGCCTCGAACCCGACTAGCTCCGGACCGATCACGTCGAGCACGGCGTTGACGGCGTTCTCCACGCCCTTGCCCAGATAGCGGTCACCGCCGTCCCGCAGCTCCATCGCCTCGAAGGCGCCCGTGGAGGCGCCGGACGGGACCGCTGCGCGGCTGATCGTGCCGTCGTCGAGGGCGACCTCGACCTCCACGGTGGGGTTTCCGCGCGAGTCCAGGATCTCGCGTGCTCCGACAGCCTCGATCGACGCCACGGGTGACTCCTCAATAGGTCTTGGGTGATGGTTTCGAGACACCGTCTCGCAAGCTCGCCGGCCCTCAACCCGAGCCGGGCACCTAGCCTAACCGGGGCCGACCGTAGGCTTCCCCCGTGGCTCCGGGGATCAACATGGACAGGCGCGCCCTCCTGGGTCTGGGCCGGGTGCTGCTGGTCCTCGTCGTCGTCGCGGGCGTCGCCTGGTCCGTGATGCGCGGCGGGTCCGACAGCAACAACACACTGCCCGGCCCGACCACGACCACCCTGCCCGGGCCGACCGACCTGCCGACGGTCTACCCCACCCCTGACTTCACGCTGCCGCCGATCCCGCCGCTCACCGACCAGCCGATCAGCGGCACCTGGGACTTCGTCGGCTCGACGGCCAACCTGTACGTCGGGATGAGCTCCGCGGGAGCCCTCGGCGATGTGGACCGGCTGGCCGAGGACTCCTCCATCATCGGGCTCAACGAGATCTCCCGGGGCCGCGCGGGGCTGCTGCGCGGCTGGGCGGCCTCACATGCCGGGTGGTCGTTCTTCAGCCCGACATCACCGACCAACGAGTACCAGGGCCTCAACGCGATCCTCGTCGACACCCAGCACTTCAAGGTGTTGGACCAGGGTGTGCTCTTCGGCAGTCGCGCGTCGATGACGGGCTACAGGATCAACTCCCGCTGGATCACCTGGACGCTGCTCGAGCACAAGAAGAGCAAGACCCGCGTCTCGTGGGTGCAGACCCACATGGACGCGGCAGTCGAGGTTGGTGGTCACCCCCGCGGAGGATCGGGCCAGCGCGTGCGCAACAACCTGGACTACATGCGCGAGCTCGAAAGAACGGTCGAGACGCTCGCCGCGGCCGGCGAGGTCATCGTCGCCGGAGACTGGAACGTCGACGCGCGGGCCGACGGGCAGGTACAGCACTCCGCCTTCCCGTACGCCGTCATCGAGGGCTACGGGTCGGACTCGTCGTTGCCGGGACTGCGCTCGGTCTACACCGAGCTCGGCATCAAGTCGCCCTCCACCCGCAGCGGCCGCTGGATCGACTACCTGCTCACCTGGAAGCG
>DATILB010000174.1:0-3889 GCA_035477015.1 Nocardioidaceae bacterium
TCATCGCCGACGGCTGGGTCTACACCAACCACGGCAACGGTGTGAACCGCTATGCGCTCGCGTCCGGCACTGCCGGCTGGGCGGTTCTGGCCGGGCAGGACATCTACCGCATCGAGGCGGCCGACGCCGACACGGTCTACGTGTGGGAGGCCGTCTTCGACTTCGGATCCCCGTTCCCCTCGATCCTGCATGCCCTCAACACGACAGACGGCAGCCAGCGCTGGCAGGCCGACGTTCCCTCGCGGATCGGCAGTCTCGCAGTCACCGGCGATGTGGTCTGGCTGACGTCGACCGGCATCTTCAGCCAAGAGCACGCCAGCGACCTGATCGCACTGGATCGGAGCACCGGCCAGCAGGTGCGTGCGATCGCGTACGACGACAACATCTACGGCTGGACCGATGTGGCCTTCGGAGCCGGCAAGGTCGTGCTCACCCAGGGCGGTAGCTCGGGGGACCCGGTTCCCCGACAGCTGCGCGTGCTCGGACTGGGCGGTCCGATCCCGGCGATCGCGGACAAGGTGCTGCCAATGGGCCGCGTGGCCACGGCGTACTCCGTCCAACTCGCGACCACCTCACTAGGACCAGTCGTATGGAGCATCCAGGGAGGCGCGCTGCCCAGCGGCCTCAGCCTGTCAGCGGCCGGCCTCATCAGCGGCACACCGACGAATGCGCAGTCCGCACAGGTCACCATCCGAGCAACCGGCGGCAACGCGCGATTCGCCGAGCGGTCGTTCCCCGTGCTCGTCGTCGGCACGCCGGCCGAGGGCTGGTTCACTACCGGCCGCGACGCCACCCGCAACGGCTTCGAACCGGGCACCGGTGTGCTCGACCTCTCCGCAGCGCCGACCTTCGCGTTCCGCTGGAAGACTGCTGCCCCGGGTGCGACCGCCCACGGCGGCGACCAAGACGTCGTAGCCAGCGGCAACCGGATGTACAACATCGCCTGGGACGGGATCCTTCGCGCTTGGGACACCACCGGGAACACCGCCAACCGGCTCCCGGTCTGGGACGAGACCCCTCCGCTCGCCGACTACCTCGGGCCGCCGACGCTGGCGGGTGACCGGCTCATCGTCTTCGACACGAGTGGGCCGAGCCTTCACGCGGTGCGAGCGAGCGACGGCCAGCACCTGTGGGGTCCGACTGCCCCCATCCAGTTCGGCAGTGGGTACGACGCCCCGCTCGTCGTCGGCTCGGCAGTGTTCGTTCGTGGACTGAACAACGCAATCCAGGGTTTCTCCACGGTCGATGGGTCACCGCTCTGGGGCGGCGCCGTCACCACCGTGACGAAGTTCTACTGGCCTCTGAGCAGCGACGGAACCCGCATCTACGGCGAGGCCGATTGCGTGCTGTACGCGATCAATGTCTCCAACGGGGCCATCGCGTGGCAGACGCCCATCGCGCAGGAGTCCAGTGGATGTGGATCCGTCTTCGTCAACCAGGGGGCACCCCTGGTGGTCGGAGGCAAGGTGTACGCCTCCGAGCCCGCCGCCCGGATCGTGGTCAATGCCGTCACAGGGTCGCCCTTGCTTCGGATCCCAGGCACCGGCGGCAGTGGCGGCTCGAGCGTGCTGGTCGGCGGAGTATGGGTCTTCCCCCACAACGACCGGATGGCCGCGGTGGACTCAACCACGGGCGCTCTGTTGTGGATCAGCAAAGACCCGGTCGGCGCGCGACCGTTAGTAGCCGCGACCGGCGATTTCATCGTCGTACGTACTGCCTTCGAGATCCGGGGCATCAGCCGCATCACGGGTGAGACCGTATGGGAGGGCGGCAGCCTCGCGCAGGTGGGAGGGTCGCCGGCGATCCTCGGAAACCGTATCTTCGCGGTCGACGTAGACGGGGTGCGCGCGTTCGGCCCGCTCTGAGCCCGCGCGCGCTCCAACACGACTAATGTGTCCTGCGGGAAGGGAATCCACCCCGCAGGAGGCCAGCAGATGACCAAGCCACCGGACCTTCGCTCCGACGGTCCCCCCAAGCGCCTGAACATCCCGAGCGTGGACTCCGTGCGCTCCTTGGCCGTCTTCGAGGGTCTCGCGGACGCCGACATCCAGGCCGTCCTCGACGCAGGCACCTTCGTCTCCGTCCCTGCAGGCTGGTCGCTCATCTGGGAGAAGACGCCCGCCGACAAGGCGTACCTCCTGCTCGCCGGCGAGGTCTCCATCCAGCACGACGGCCAGGAGATCGCCCGCGTCGGGAGCGGTCAGCTCATCGGCGAGACCGCGATCGTGACGCACCACCTGCGCAACGCGACCGTGGTGGCGTTCACCGACATCGAGGCCCTGCACCTCACCCGTGAGGCCGTCGAGCGGCTGGCTGCCGAGAGCCCCGCGTTCAAGCACACCCTCGAGGACTCCGCAGCTCACCACGGCGGCGAGGAGTAACCAGACACCTTCCGGTGGCCGAGTGGTCACCGTCACGTCGTTCGGCCTGCCTAGCGTCGCGGCGTGCCCTTCCGTCGTTGGTCCCCCCTGCTTGCCCTCCCGCTCGTGCTCGCTGCGCTCTGGTTGACCCAGCGCGACCTGATCGATCTCACCGTCTACCGGTACGGCGCCGAGCGCGTCCTCGACGGGCTCGACCTGTACGCCCCGCGTGAGGGCCTGCCGTTCACGTACCCACCCTTCGCCGCCCTCCTGATGACGCCACTGGCGCTCGCGTCCTGGGAGCTCGCCGTCGCGCTGCTCACCGCGCTGTCGGTGGCAGGGCTGGCCGTCCTGGTCCGCCGGCCGTCGTTGCTGTTGCTCGCGGGAGCCTGTGCACTCGAGCCGGTGTGGCAGACCCTCGCGTTCGGCCAGGTCAACCTGATCCTCGCGGGCCTGATCCTCTTCGACCTCGCAGCCGATCGGGACCGCCCTTGGCGCGGGGCGCTGCTCGGAGTCGCAGCTGGGATCAAGCTCACGCCGGTCTTCTTCTTCGGGTACCTCGTCGTGACACGACAGTGGCTCGCGCTCCGCAACGCCGTCCTCGCAACAGCGGGGACCGTCGCCGTCGGTTTCGCTGTGCTGCCGTCGATGTCGTGGGACTACTGGACGCGCGTGGTGAGCGACGCCGAGCGCATCGGAGGGCTCGCCTATTCGGGCAACCAGTCGGTGATGGGCGTGCTGTTCCGGCTGACCGGGTCGGAGGCGGCCGCAAGACCACTATGGCTGGTGCTCGCGACCGGGCTCGGTCTGCTCTCCCTGTACGTCGCACGCCGCCTGCACCACGAGGGCGACGTCCTCGCTGCGGTCTGTGTCACCGCCCTGGGCATGCTGCTCGCGTCACCTGTCTCCTGGAGCCATCACTGGGTGTGGGCGGTCCCGCTGACCGTCGTCCTCTGGCGCCGCTCGCGTCGGTGGGCTGTGGCCTGGGCGACCCTCTTCGTGCTGGCGCCGCACTGGTGGCCGCCGCACACCAACGACCAGGAGCTGCAGTGGCACACCTGGCAGGTGGTGGCGGGCAACGCCTATGTGATCGCCGCCGTGCTCCTACTGGTCGGGGTACGCAAGCTTGCGCGGCCGGCGTCGCCACCAGAGCACCGCGGTCCCGAGCGCGATCACGAGCGCGGCGCCGATCAGCAGCTCGCGCCAGTACCAGGCCCACCAGGCGTCACTCGTCCCGAAGATCGACTCGTTCGGTGATCCGCCGATGGCGTCGGCGGCCCAGATCAGGCACCGGGCTTCGAGCTGCTGCTCGACCGTGACCAGGAACCGCTCGGCTCCTGGATCTACCAGGTACGGCAGCGCGTTGCTGCCCTGGTAGCGGGTCACGTATGGCTCACCACCAGCCCATCCCGGCGCACACGTTTCGTCCACGGCCTCGACGTCGAAGCTGCGGGCCTCGGTCCCCGCTGTCAGTGGCAGCCGATGCACCCCGCTGCGGCGTCCGCGGTCGACCACGAGCAGCTCGTCCG
>DATILB010000175.1:0-3013 GCA_035477015.1 Nocardioidaceae bacterium
CCGCGCTGGAACGGGTTGCGGACCTGTCGACCACGCTCAACCGCCAGGAGCGGACCCTCGACCTGGCGCTCGACAACCTGCCGGGTGCGATCGCCTCGATCGACAGCCAGCGGGACGACCTGGTGAAGATGCTCCAGGCCCTCGCCGAGCTGAGCGATGTCGGGACCCGAGTCATCCAGGCGTCCAAGGTGGCGACCATCGACAGCCTCAAGGCACTGGCGCCCACGCTGGCCAAGCTCGCCGAGGCAGGCGACGACTTCCCGCGGTCGCTCGAGCTCGCGCTCACCTACCCGTTCCCGGACGCGATCGTGGGCCGGAGCGCGCAACAGGCCCGTGACTTCCACATGGGCGACTACACCAACCTCTCGATGCAGCTCGAGGTGGACCTGCGCAAGGGTCTCCCCGACCCGCCCGGTCTCCCCGGGGGTCTGTCGCTGGCGGACCTGTTGGAACTGTGCGCCGAGTCGCCGCTCAACGCGCTGTGCACGCAGCTGGCCGATGCCGAGCTGCCGCCGCTCCCGCTTCCGAGCCTCGGCCTCCCGTCCATCGGACTGCCGCGCCCGGCACCCGGCGTGGGAGCCCAGAGCATCAACGCACGGTCCGCAGGTCCTGACAGTGACCTGGCGGCCCTCCTCGTGTGGGGGATGGTGCAGCGATGATCAGCCAGAGAACCAAGATCCAGCTCGTCATCTTCCTGGTCATCACCGTGCTCGGTGTGTCCTACGTCGGCGCGCGCTACGCCCAGCTGGACCGCTTTATCGTCGACAAGACGTACTCGGTCACGGCGCACTTCGCCGACTCGGGCGGCATCTTCGAAGGCGCTGAGGTCTCCTACCGCGGAGTCCAGATCGGTCGCGTCGGTGACCTCGAGCTCACGTCGAAAGGCGTGGACGTCGTCATGGACATCGACAATGAGTTCGACCAGATCCCAGCCGACGCGTTCGCGATCGTCGGCAACCGCTCGGCGGTCGGCGAGCAGTACATCGAGCTCCAGCCGGCCAGTGACGACGAGCCGTACCTCGAGACCGGCTCCGAGATCCCTCCAGAGCGCACCGCGATCCCGATCTCGAGCACCAAGTGGCTCCTCGATGCGAGCCGCTTGGTCAACTCAGTGGACAAGCAGAGCCTGACGACCGTCGTGAACGAGCTCGGTGCGGCCTTCGCCGACACCGGTGACGACTTGGGCCAGATCATCGACACGTCGACGTCGTTCATCGAAGCCGCCAACGACAACTTCGACATCACCACGCAGCTGATCAAGGACAGCAACCTGGTGCTGCGTACCCAGCTCGACAAGGCCTCGGCCATCCGGGCGTTCTCCCGCAACCTCGCGCTGGTGTCGGACACGCTTGCCGCGGGGGACCAGGACCTTCGCACGATCATCGAGAACGGCAGCGCGACCGCCAACCAGCTCCGGACCTTCCTCGAGCGCAACAAGGTCGACCTGGGACAGCTGATCAACAACCTGGTCACGACCGGCGAGGTCGCCGTCCGGCACCTGCCGGGCACCGAGATGATCCTCGTCCTCTACCCGTACGTCGTAGCCGGCGCCTACATCGTGGTGGACAAAGCCACCAGCGACGACGGCAACTTCTACGCACACTTCGGCATGGCGCTCGCGAATGATCCGGCCGTGTGCCACCAGGGCTACGACCCCGCCGAGCGGCGTCCACCCCTGAGCACCCGCAACAAGCCGATGGACGAGGACGCCCGCTGCACCGAGCCTCGAAACGTCAACCCGCGCGGTGCGGCCTACGCTCCGCGGTCCGCGCCTATCGCGACGTACGATCGCAGTTCGGGCAAGGTGACCTTCACCGACGAGAACGCCCCGGTCGTGACCTACGACGGCGGAGCGTCGATCTACGGAAAGGACTCGTGGCGGGCGCTGTTGCTTCAGCCCTTCGCCGCGGAGTAGCTGCATGATCGAGGACCACAACGAGGACCTGGACAGGTCCGCGGGCACCGCCGTGCGCACCAGCCCCGCCACGCTACGAGCGATGACTCGCGTGCTTGTCGGACTGGCCGTACTCGGCCTGATCGCCGTCATCACGGAGGTGGCGTGGCTGCGGCCGCGTCATCACGATCTCGAGCAGCAGCGTGCCGACCGCGCTGCCGTCGTTGCCGCCACCCAACGGTTCGTGACGCTTGCCAACACCTACACGCCCGAAACCTTCGAGGCGATGACCGACCAGGTCGGCGGGCTCCTGTCCACCAAGCTCAGGTCGTCGTTCGACGCGGCGAACGAAGGGCTGGTGTCCGTCGTGGAGCAGACCAAGCTCACCTCGACGGGCACGGTCCTCAAGACCGGCGTCGCCAGCATCGACGACGACTCGGCGGTGGTGCTGATCGTCGCGGATGCCGACACCACGAGCACCCTTCGCGACTCCCAGCGGCACTTCCGCTGGCAGGTCGACCTGGTCAAGGTGCGCGGCGACTGGCTCATCGACGACTTCATCCCCGTCGTCGACCCGACCTTGGAAGGTGCCCAGTGAGCACCCCGCCGCCACCCCGCCGCCGGCGGATCGCGGGGGAGCGGCGCCGCCCCCAGGACGGGGTCGAGGAGACCGTGACCCCCTTGGGCGAGACACCGGTGCCGGCACCACAACCGCCTACCGCGCCGGCTGCCGCCCCTCCGGCCGCGCCGCCTGCACTGCCTGCGGCGACCGTGCCGTCGGACTTCCCTCCCTGGCGCTTCGTGGCTGCGCTGGTCGCGGCCCTGGCCCTGGTGACCACGGCGCTGGTGCTCGGGCTGGTCACCTGGGACTACCGCGAGGTCCAGGAACAGGACCGCATCGAGGCGGTCCAGGACGACGCGGCAGCCGCCGCTGAGCGAGCGGCTGCGGCCGTGTTGAGCTACCAGCACGACTCCCTCGACGCCGACCTCCAGGCAGCCGCTCGCTTCCTCAGCGACACCTCGATCGACGGGGAGCCCGGGTTCCGCTCGACGTACACCGAGGCGTTCGACGCGAACGTCCGGCCGCTGGCGGCCGAGACCAAGGCCACGGTGACGGCG
>DATILB010000176.1:0-4405 GCA_035477015.1 Nocardioidaceae bacterium
TGTCTTCCGGGGTCGTCGGTGAGGCCTCCGTGGATCGGCCCGGGCTGGACGACCGTGCTGCGCGGGGCGGTCACGAACCCGAATCGGGTGCCCAGCGGCTTCTCCCCCGCCGCACCAGCCGCCGCGTCACCCCGGCACACCGCCTCGATCGCTCCCAAGTGAGCGCAGACCGTATCGATGTCGATCGTGGGCGCCAGCGCCTGGAGCCGCTCACGGGTGACGTGCGTCCGCGCATCGAGGAAGTCGTCGGCCTGGCAGTAGAGCACCACGCCGACGTTCAGGAACTCCTCGCGGTCCACACGGGGGACGCAGCGCAGGACGACGTACTGGTAGGGGTTCACGCCGCGCGCTCCTCGGGCAGCCAGGCGCGGTCTCCCGAGACCCGGGCGAGCAAGAAGTCCCGGTACGTCGAGCGGTCTCCCGGGCCGTCGAGCCAGACATCCGGCACCAGGTCGAGCACCTCGCCCAGGAGATCGGCCGTCACCTGCGGCGCCAGCTCGGCGTCAGCGTCGGCAAGCCCGTCCCGGTAGCCCAGCAGGACGTGGTCCGACGCGTCGAACGACTGGGCCGCGAACCGCTCAGGCGAGCCAGCGGGCCAGCCGTGGTGGAAGTAGAGCGAGGCGCCATGGTCGATCGCCCATAGGTCGCCGCCCCACATCAGCAGGTTCGGGTTGCGCCACGACCGGTCCACGTTGGCCGTGAAGGCATCAAGCCAGAGGATCCGAGCGGCGTCCGCCGTGGCTGGGTCGCAGGACGCGTCGTACCCGAACGAGCCCGGCAGAAAGTCCACCCCGAGGTTGAGCCCGATGCTGGCGTTGAGCAGGTCCTGGACCTCCTCGTCGGCCTCGTAGCGCCCGATCGCTGAGTCGAGCTGGACGGCAACGAGCTCGGGGGTCTTGATCCCGAGCCGACGCGCGAGCTCGCCGACGATGACCTCCGCCACGAGCACCCGCGGCCCCTGACCCGCGCCGAAGAACTTACAGACATAGGTGCCGAGGTCGTCGGCCTCCACGAGGCCGGGGAGCGACCCGCCCTCGCGCAGGGGCGCGACGTAGCGCGTGGCGTTGACGGTGCGGATCAAGACTGCGCCACGCGCTTCTTCTCGGCCTCGACGTCGTACGACGGGGTGGGCCAGTCGAGCTTCATGCTCTCGAAGGCTTCGACCAGCAGAGTGGCGATCGCCCAGGAGCGATACCACTTCTTGTTGGACGGTACGACGTACCAGGGCGCGGCGTCGGTGCTGCAGCGCTCGAGCGCGATCCCGTAGGCGGATTGGTACTGGTCCCACAACGCCCGCTCGTCGACGTCCGCGGGCTTGTACTTCCACTGTTTCGTCGGGTCGTCGAGTCGAGCGAGCAGCCGCGAGCACTGCTCGTCCTTGCTGATGTGCAGCATGCACTTCACGATCGTCGTGCCCTGCTCGACGAGCCGTTGCTCGAAGTCGTTGATGGCGGCATACCGCCGCTCGATCTCCGCCGGCTCAGCGAGCTGACGCACGCGCCCGATCAGCACGTCCTCGTAGTGCGAGCGGTCGAAGATCCCGACGTAGCCGGCTGCGGGCACGACCTTCTCCACCCGCCAGAGGAAGTCGTGCGCGAGCTCCTCCTTGGTCGGCTTCTTGAACGACTTGAGGCTGATCCCACCGGGGTCGAAGATCCCGACGCAATCGTTGAGCACGCCACCCTTGCCCGACGTGTCCATGCCCTGGATCACCAACAAGAGCTTCCGCTCGCCACCGACGTACCCCTCGGCGGAGAGCATCTCCTGCAGCTCGGCGAGCCTGGGGGCGAGGGCCTTCAGCGCTTCCTTGCCGGCGGCCTTGTCGCCCTCGAATCCAGGCGTCGCCTCGGGGGCGATTGCTCCGAGGTCGATAGGTCCGGGATTGACGCGCAGCAGGTCGGAGATCGACATGCCGCGAGACTACTCGGGGAGGCCGGATCCCTCGCGCGCCAACGCGACCAGGCGGCTGATCGCCCGGAAGTACTTCTTCTTGTAGCCCCCCGCGAGCAGCTCCGGCGCGAAGAGCTGGTCGAAGGTCACCCCACTCGCCACCACGGGGAGGTCCCGGTCGTACATCCGGTCGGCCAGCACGACGAGCCGCAGCGCGACCGCCTGGTCGTCGACGGTCCTCACGTCCTCGAGGCACACGGTCGTGACGCCGTCGAGCAGCGCGCCGTACTTGCTGGGGTGAACCTCGGCCAGATGGCGGTGCAGGTCGACGAAGTGGTCGAAGCTCGCGCCCGCACGGGTCGCCCGCTCCTTCACCGTCGCGAGGTCGGTGGACTGCGGTGCCTCCGGCAGCCCACGGTGCCGGTAGTCCTCGCCGTCGACCCGGTGCGACGCGAAGGACGCCGACAGCCCTTGGATCTCCCGCATGAAGTCGGCGGTCGCGAAACGTCCCTCGCCCAGCTTGTCCGGCAGGGTGTTCGAGGTCGCTACGAGACGCACGCCGGCATCGCGCAGCTTGGTGAGCAGGGTGGAGACGAGCACGGTGTCGCCCGGGTCGTCGAGCTCGAACTCGTCCACGCACACGAGGGTGTAGCCCGACAGTGACTCGACCGCGTTGTGGAAGCCGAGTGCCCCGACCAGGTGGGTGAGCTCGACGAACGTCGCAAAGAGCTTCGGCCCCGGCGCGGCATGCCAGGTGCTCGCGAGCAGATGGGTCTTGCCGACGCCGTACCCGCCGTCGAGGTAGACGCCGGTGGGGCCGGCCGGCTCCTTCGACTTCGAGGGTTTCGACAGGCTCAACCACCGTGAGGACTTCGCGGGTGCGTGCAGACCGGCCACGAACGCTTCGAGCTTCGCGACGGCCTCCGCCTGCGACGGCTGCGCAGGGTCCGGTCGGTACGACGAGAAGCTCACCTCGGCGAAGCGCGGCGGCGGCACCAGCTCCGCGAGCAAACGGTCCGCCGGAACGGACGGGTTGCGTTCACAGAGGGCGAGGGGCACCGGAGAAGCCTATTAGGCTCACCGACGTGGACCTTCCCGTGATGCCGCCCGTGGAACCCATGCTCGCCAAGTCGGTGAAGGGGATCCCCGATCCGGCCAAGTTCGAGCAAGGACTGTCCTTCGAGCCGAAGTGGGACGGCTTCCGCTGCCTCGTCTTCCGAGACGGAGACGAGGTGGTCCTCGCGTCGCGGAACACCAAGCCCCTCACCCGCTACTTCCCTGAGGTCGTCTCCGCTCTGCTGGCGAACACGCCACCGCGGTGCGTGCTCGACGGCGAGATCGTCCTCGCGATCGGTGAGCGCCTCGAGTTCGAGAAGCTCCAGGAGCGGATCCATCCGGCGGACTCCCGAGTCCGCATGCTCGCCGAGACAACCCCCGCGGCATACGTCGCCTTCGACCTGCTCGCGATCGGCGACGAGTCGCTCATGAAGGAGCCCTTCGCCGTACGACGGGCGCGGCTGGAGTCCGAGCTCGCCGCCGCCCAGGCCCCGGTGCATGTCACGCCGACGACGACAGACACCGCCCTCGCCGAGGAGTGGTTCCACCAGTTCGAAGGTGCCGGCCTCGACGGTGTCGTGGCCAAGCCGATGGCCGAGCCCTACTCCCCCAACGGCCGCACGATGCTCAAGATCAAGCATGAGAGGACGGCCGATGTCGTACTGGCCGGTTACCGACTCCACAAGACCTCGAGTCCCGAGAACCCGTTGCTGGGCTCGATGCTGCTCGGCCTCTACGCGGACGGGAAGCTGCAGCACATCGGTGTCTCGGCCAGCTTCACCGCGGCTCGACGTGCGCAGCTGATGGAGGAGCTCAAGGAGCTCGAGTGCCCGATCGAGGAACACCCCTGGGGCGAGTGGGCAGAGTGGGCAATCGCCAACCCAGACAGGGTTCCTGGCACTCAGAGCCGATGGAGTGCCGGCAAGGACCTGTCCTTCACCCCCCTGCGCCCGGAGCGGGTGCTCGAGGTCGGCTACGACCACATGGAGGGGCGCCGGTTCCGACACACCGCGCAGTTCAAGAGGTGGCGCCCGGACCGGGATCCCGAGTCGTGTGGATACGAGCAGCTCGATGAGCCGGTCAACTACGACCTCGCCAAGGTACTCCGGCCCTAGTCGGGCATAGTCCGCTCGTGTCACTCGTCGCACCGACCGGGCCAACTTTCGAGCGCCACGGGCATTTTCAGTGAGACGTGCACGCTTCTGCCACTCGGACCTGTCAAGGTTCTGGCCTGGGTGAGGGGGACTCGCCCAAATCGGAAGCCTTGGGGGCCTCTCTTGAACAAGCCAATTCGTCGCGCGCTCTCAGCAGTTGCGGCCTCCGCCTTGACGCTGAACATCGCGGGAGCAGCCCTTGCCGCGGACGACACGGTGGTGATCCAGACGCCCGACGCAGCCGGCTTCGCGACGCCCAACACTGTGACGTTCGCCGAGCTCTGTGTCGGCCAGAGCGCGACCGC
>DATILB010000177.1:0-10167 GCA_035477015.1 Nocardioidaceae bacterium
TCGGCCTTGTTGTTGAGCACGAGCACGGTGTCCGCCTCGTATGCCAACGCCGACGACCCGCGGAAGTGGTTGGTGCGCATGCGCTTGCCGCCACCGATGCCTTCCTTGTCGGAGGCGACCACGGCGACGATCGGGATGTCGTGGTCGAGCGCCATGTCCTTGAGGCCCTCGACGACCCGGGTGATCCGATCGTCCTCGTCCAGACGCTCCTCGGGCACCGGCACCTTCTGCAGGTAGTCCACGACGACCAGTGGCGGCTGGGCGGTGTCCGCGCGCACCTTCTGGATCATCTCGTTGATGACGTCGAGGCCGGTGGAGCTGCCCGTGGACCGGTGCACGATGAGCCGCTCGGCGTACTCGCGGACGATCTCGATCGCCTCCGCGCCGCCGTCGGTGTCGCTGAGGCGCTCGGCCAGCCCATGGCCCATGCCGTCGGTGGCCTCGAAGGACTGGCGGATGCGCTGCACGCTCGGCGCGTCAGAGCCGCCGACCATGCCTGCCTCGAGCGCCACGAGCCGGATCAGCGAGGTCTGTTGGTCGTGCTCGTAGGAGAAGAACAGGACGGCGCGACCGGCGCGGGCAACGTTGCGCGCGACCTGCATCATCAGCGTCGTCTTGCCCAGGCCTTGCGCGCCACCGAGGAGGATCAGGTCCCCGGAGCGGAAACCGCCGCTCAGGTGCTCGTCCAGCGGGGTGAAACCCGTGGGCCAGACGCGCGACGCAGAGTGCGCCCCCGCCTTGACGCGGTAGTCGGCCTGTTCGAGGGTGTCGTTCAGGTTCTGGAGTGAGAGGTCCACGCCGTTATTGCACCATCAGCCCCGCCTGTCGCGGACGAATTTGAAGCAATTGGGGTCTCGACGGGGCTCGACCTCCTCGCTTCGCTCGGACAATTTGGCTCTTCGCGGACGCCTCGCGTACTCTTCTCCCGTAACCAGAGACCGCCGGTCGTCGGAGCCTGCCCACATGGGGGAGCCGACTGAAGGTCCCGCGAGAGCGGGCGGCCTGCGCAGGTGACACCGAGTGACCGCACGACGTACGTCGTGTCGCCAGCCCTGTGCCGTCTGCGCCAGGGCTTTCTTCATTCTCCGGCAGTCTCCTCACGAGTAGTGCGGAAGGAGACCCATGGCGCGGCCAGACAAGGCAGCCGCTGTTGCGGAGATCGTGGATTCGTTCCAGGAGTCCGCTGGCGCTGTGCTGACCGAGTACCGCGGTCTCACCGTTAAGCAGCTGCAGGACCTGCGGCGAGCTCTCGGCGAGAACGCCAACTACGCCGTGGTGAAGAACACCCTGACCCAGCTCGCGGCCAAGGAGGCGGGTGTCGACGGGTTCGACGACCTGCTGAACGGTCCGACCGCCATCGCCTTCATCAACGGTGATGTGGTCGAGGCGGCCAAGGGTCTTCGCGACTTCGCCAAGGCACACCCCGCTCTTGTCATCAAGGGCGGCTACATCGACGGCTCCCTCATGGACGCGAAGGAGATCAGCAAGCTCGCTGACCTCGAGTCGCGCGAGGTGCTGCTGGGCAAGCTTGCGGGCGCGATGCTCGCCTCGCTCTCCCAGGCCGTCTACCTGCTCAACGCCCCCCTCGCGCAGGTTGCCCGGCTCGCCGGTGCACTGCAGGAGAAGGCCGAGCAGGACCCCACGATCCTCGCGGGTGGTGCCGGTGCTCCGGCTGCTGCAGCCGCCGAGGAGGCCCCCGCTGCGGAGGAGGTGCCGGCCGAGGAGACCACTGAGTCTGCCGAGGAGCCGGTCGCCGAAGCCGCAGAGGAGACCGCTGCCGAGTCTGCGGACGCACCCGCGGACGAGGCCTGACCACCACCCACCACACGGAAGGAAGCCACCATGGCGAAGCTCAGCACCGACGAGCTGCTTGACGCGTTCAAGGAGATGACCCTCCTGGAGCTCAGCGAGTTCGTGAAGCAGTTCGAGGAGACCTTCGGCGTGACCGCCGCAGCTCCGGTTGCCGTTGCGGCCGCTCCGGCCGCCGGCGGCGGCGCCGCTGCTGCCGACGACGCTGTCGAGCAGGACGAGTTCGATGTCGTCCTCGAGGCTGCCGGCGAGAAGAAGATCAACGTGATCAAGGAGGTCCGCGCGCTGACCTCCCTCGGTCTCAAGGAGGCCAAGGAGCTGGTCGAGGCCGCTCCCAAGGCCGTCCTCGAGAAGGTCAACAAGGAAGCCGCGGCGAAGGCCAAGGACGTCCTCGAGGCAGCCGGCGCCACCGTCTCGGTCAAGTGACTCACTGACTGAACAGCTAACGCGATCGGCGGTCACCCCACACGGGGTGGCCGCCGACTGCTGTCTCCAGCCTCAGGCGCAAACCTGAAGACTGTTCACCCCTAGACCGGTCCATCTCACCCTGAGAGCCACAAGCGACGGCAGGTGACAGATGCGACCGTCTTGGACAGACTGTCGGCAGACGACCGGGTGATGCCGGGCGTCGAACCGTGCGTAACCCTGGTCACAACTACTCGTTGGTAGTTCGGCCAAGGACGCTTGGGACTCAGGCCGTGATTCAAAGGGAGGTCGCCGGTGGGCGTCGAGATCAAGATCGAGCATCTGACCAAGAGCTTCGGCAAGCAGCTCATCTGGGGCGATGTCTCGCTGACCATTCCTGCGGGTGAGATCTCGGTGATGCTCGGCCCGTCCGGTACCGGTAAGTCGGTGCTGCTCAAGACGCTGATCGGTCTGATCAAGCCCAATGCCGGGTCGGTGGTCATCGAGGGTCTGGACATCGCGAACTGCAGCGAGAAGGACCTCTACGAGATCCGCAAGCTGTTCGGTGTGCTGTTCCAGGACGGTGCGATGTTCGGGTCGATGAACCTGTACGACAACGTGGCGTTCCCGTTGCGTGAGCACACCAAGAAGAACGAGTCTGAGATCCACAAGATCGTGATGGAGAAGATGGACCTGGTCGGTCTGGTCGGTGCGGAGGACAAGCTCCCCGGCGAGATCTCGGGTGGTATGCGCAAGCGTGCCGGCCTGGCCCGGGCTCTGGTGCTGGACCCGGAGATCGTGCTGTTCGACGAGCCGGACAGTGGCTTGGACCCGGTGCGTACGGCGTTCCTGAACCAGCTGATCATCGACCTGAACGCCCAGATCGACGCGACGTTCCTGATCGTGACCCACGACATCAACACCGCCCGGACGGTCCCGGACAACATCGGCCTGCTGTACCACAAGCACCTGGCGATGTTCGGCCCCCGCGAGATGCTCCTGTCGTCGGAGGAGCCGGTGGTGCGTCAGTTCCTCAACGCCCAGCGGGTCGGCCCGATCGGTATGTCGGAGGAGAAGGACGCCGACGAGCTCGAGGCTGAGAAGGACGAGGAGATGCCGGCGCTGCCGCCCATCCCGCTGCAGCTGGAGCCGTCCAACGGCATCCCGCGTCGTAGCCAGCGTCCCCCGGGCGAGTGGTGCCGGGTCAACGGGATCCTCCCGCCGCCCGGATCGTTCGCCTCGGCCAACGCCGGCCTGGCTCCGGGGTCCTGACCTCACACATGTCATCAATCACCTCGGCGAGAGTCCTTGCGCCGATCGGGACAGCCGGCAAGCTGTTCGCCTTCGGGCTAGATGTCGGCCGTGGCCTCTTCCGGAGGCCGTTCCAGACTCGGGAATTCCTTCAGCAGGCGTGGTTCATCGCGTCTGTGACCATCATTCCGACCGCACTGGTCGCCATCCCCTTCGGCGCGGTCATCGCGCTGCAGGTCGGTGGCCTGATCAAGCAGTTCGGCGCGCAGTCGTTCACCGGCTCCGCGTCCGTCCTGGCGGTCGTGCGTGAGGCCGGACCGATCGCGACGTCGCTTCTGATCGCTGGTGCCGGTGGCTCGGCCATCGCAGCCGACCTCGGCGCGCGCAAGATCCGTGAAGAGCTCGACGCGATGATGGTGCTCGGCATCGATCCGATCCAGCGCCTCGTCGTACCCCGCGTGCTGGCCTGCATGCTCGTCGCCGTGTTCCTCAACGGCCTGGTCAGCGTCGTCGGCGTCATGGGCGGCTACGTCTTCAACGTGATCCTGCAGGACGGCACACCAGGTGCCTATCTAGCCAGCTTCACCGCGCTCGCGCAGTTGCCCGACCTCTGGCAAGGCATGGCCAAAGCGCTCGTGTTCGGCCTGATCGCGGCCATCGTCGCGTCGTACAAGGGCATGAATGCGGCCGGTGGTCCCAAGGGTGTCGGCGATGCGGTCAACGAGTCCGTCGTCATCACCTTCATCCTCCTTTTCGTCGTCAACTTCGTGATGAGCGCGCTGTACTTCCAGCTCGTCCCTCCAAAGACAGGTTGACGCCATGGCCGACGTGAGGGCGATCTACCGCCGACCACTCAGTCAGCTCGACCATCTCGGGTCGGAGCTGCGCTTCTACGTGACTGCGCTGGCTTGGAGCCCGCGCACGCTCGCGCGCTACAAGAAGGAGATCATGCGTCTCCTGGCCGAGGTCACTCTCGGCTCCGGCTCGCTTGCGGTGATCGGCGGCACCGTCGGCGTTATCACCATGATGTGCTTCTTCACCGGCACGGAGGTCGGGCTGCAGGGCTATGCCGCCCTCAACCAGCTCGGCACCGCCGCGTTCTCCGGCTTCGTCTCGGCGTACTTCAACACCCGCGAGATCGCCCCCCTGGTGGCCGGCATCGCGCTGGCGGCGACGGTCGGCTGCGGTTTCACGGCTCAGCTCGGCGCCATGCGGATCTCCGAGGAGATCGACGCTCTCGAGGTCATGGCGATCCCGTCGCTGCCGTTCCTGGTCACGACGCGGATCATCGCGGGTCTGATCGCTATCGTCCCGCTGTACGTCGTCGGACTGATGATGTCCTACTTCGCGACCCGCCTGACGGTGACCCAGTTCTTCGGTCAGTCCTCCGGCACCTATGACCATTACTTCCAGACATTCCTGCCACCCGGCGACGTGCTGTGGTCCTTCGGCAAGGTCCTCGTCTTCGCGGTCGTGGTGATCCTGATCCACTGCTACCACGGCTACAACGCGTCGGGCGGTCCCGCCGGCGTGGGCCTGGCCGTCGGCCGCGCCGTCCGCACCTCGATCGTGGCGATCAATGTCATCGACCTCTTCCTGTCGATGGCGATCTGGGGCGCGTCGACCACCGTCAGGTTGGCTGGTTAGCCATGGCACGCGTCGAGAAACCCATCGTCGCCCGCACCCTGGGCACGGCGTTCCTGGCCATCTGCGTCCTCTTCGTCTGGTTCACCTACGCGGTGTTCACCAAGCAGTTCTCCGACTACGACCTGGTCACACTCAAGGCGAGCAAGGTCGGTCTTCAGCTGCCGGCGCGAGCGGACGTGAAGATCCGTGGCGTCATCGTCGGCGAGGTCCAGGAGGCCAAGGTCACCGCAGAGGGCGTCGACCTGATCCTCGGGCTCTACCCCCACGAGACGGACACGATCCCCAAGAACGTCACAGCGGAGATCCTTCCCAAGACCCTGTTCGGCGAGAAGTACGTCTCGCTCCTGGTCCCGGAGAACCCGTCGTCGACGTCCATCGAGGCCGGCGACATCATCAAGCGGTCGTCGGTGGCCATCGAGGTGGAGGAGGTCCTCTCCGACATCTACCCGCTGCTTCGCACGGTGCAGCCCGAGCAGCTGAACTACACGCTGACCGCGCTGGCCAACGCGCTCGAGGGTCGTGGCGAGGTGCTCGGCGAGAGCCTCGAGACCCTGGACGACTACCTTCGCCGTCTCGACCCACAGCTCCCGCAGCTGATCGAAGACGTCAAGCTCCTCGGCCAGACCTCCGCGGTGTACGCCCAGGTCGTCCCTGACATCGCCCGGACGCTCCGCAACACGGTCATCACCGGCAACACGTTCGTGTCGCAGGAAGCCAAGATCCAGGCCCTTTTCGAGGACATCGCAGCCTTCTCGTCCACGACCCGTGACTTCCTCGAGGCCAACGGCGACAACATCATCCGGCTGGGCGAGCTCGGCCAGGCGACCTTGCCGCTGCTCGGGCGCTACGCGCCGGAGTACCCCTGCCTGTTCAAGGCGATCACCGGCGCTATCCCGCGCGAGACCGCCGTCTTCCGCGGTCGCAAGCTGCACATCATCCTCGAGCTCCTGCCGAAGCAGCCCCGCGGGTACACCGCGTCCGAGGCGCCTCGCTACGACGAGAAGGCAGGCCCGTTCCCCTACTGCGACCTGCTCGACAGCGCCGGCAGCGGCCGCTTCAACCAGAACAACCTCTTCCCCGATGCCCTCGTCCGGCCGATGAAAGACGGAGTGAACTACCCCCTGGCCAAGCGCACCGCACCTCTGTACGACCTGACCTCCGGCTACGCCGGCACGGCGGCTGAGAAGGACGTCGTGGCGGCGATCCTCGCGCGCGTCAACGGCGGCTCCGCCGACGACGTGCCAGACATCGCCACCCTGCTCTTCGGTCCGCTCGCTCGTGGGGCGGAGGTGCACCTGCGATGAGGGGACTCGACAAGCGCACCGTCCTGGATGCCACCAAGCTCACCATCTTCATCGTGGTGACCTCGATCGCCACGGCGATGCTCGCCATCACGATCGGCAACCTGAGCTTCGGCGCGACCAAGAGCTACGAAGCGGTCTTCACCGACGCCACCGGCGTGACCTCGGGCGACGACATCCGCATCGCCGGTGTGAAGGTCGGCAACGTCACGGGCGTCGAGATCATCAACCGGACGCAGGCGCTGGTGAAGTTCAAGGTCGAGACCGATGCCCCCGTCACGGTCGGCACCAACGCGACCATCCGCTACCGCAACCTGGTCGGGCAGCGCTACATCGCCCTCAACCAAGGGATGGGTGGCACGGACGACCTGGACGTCGGTGGGACCATCCCACTCTCGCGGACTCAGCCCGCGCTGGACCTCACTGTCCTGTTCAACGGCTTCAAGCCGCTGTTCCAAGCGCTCTCTCCCAACGACATCAACAAGCTCGCCTACGAGCTGATCCAGGTCTTCCAGGGCGAGGGCGGCACACTCGAGGGCCTGCTGCAGCGGACTGCATCGGTGACCAACACGCTGGCCGACCGCGACGACGTGGTCGGTGCGCTTATCGAGAACCTCAACAAGACCCTCGAGATCCTGGGTGCCCGCGAAGGCCAGCTCTCCAACCTGGTGATCCAGCTGCGGCGCTTCGTCGGCGGGCTGTCCGACGACCGCGAGGCGATCCTCGGCTCGCTGGACCAGATCTCGGCCCTGTCCGTGCAGGCCGCCGACCTGGTCACGGGCATTCGCCCCAGCCTCGTCTTCGACATCAAGCAGCTACGCCAGGTGGCCGGCACCGTGGTCCGCAACCGGGCTGAGGTCGACCGCGCGCTGAAGGTCCTTCCGATCAAGCTGGAGAAGGTTGGTCGCACTGCGATCTACGGTTCCTGGTTCAACTTCTACCTCTGCGACTTCAAGGCTCGGGTACGGCTACCCGGTGGCACGACCTTGCCGATCGACTACAGCGTCGGCGGGAGGTGCGACAACTGATGAGTGTCCCCTTCCGTGAACGCAACCCCGTCGTCATCGGTGCGGTCAGCCTCACCACCATCGCGATCGTGATGCTCGGTGCCTTCAAGGCCGGCGACCTCCCGGTGGTCGGCGGCGGCGACACGTACTACGCCGCCTTCTCCGAAGCCGGCGGCCTGCTGCCCAACAACGAGGTCCGCATCGCCGGTGTCCGCGTCGGCAAGGTCAAGAGCATCGAGCTCGACAAGAACCAGGTCATCGTCGAGTTCCAGATCGACTCGTCCGCAGAGTTCGGCACCGAGACCTCGGCCGCCATCAAGGTGAAGACCCTGCTCGGTGCCATGTACCTCGCCCTCGAGCCCAAGGGCGACGGTCGGCTCGATGAGGGCACGATCATCCCGATCGAGCGCACCGCCGCGCCGTACGACGTCGTCAAGGCGTTCGAGGGGCTGGCCGACACGACCGAGCGCATCGACACCCAGCAGCTGGCCGAGGCACTCAACGTCCTCGCCGTCGAGACCCGCTTCGCGCCCGAAGACTTCCGAAGCGCGCTGCAGGGTGTCTCGCGGTTGTCGGAGAACATCGCGGTCCGGGACTCGCAGCTCGACGCGCTGCTCAAGAACCTGCACTCGGTCTCCCAGGTCCTCGGTGACCGCAGCCAGGACATCATCGCGCTCATGCGCGATGGCGACCAGCTCTTCTCGGCGCTCGTGGCGCGTCGCCAGGCCATCCACGACCTGCTGAAGTCCACCTCGAAGCTGTCCGGCGAGCTCACCGGGCTCGTCCGCGAGAGCCGGGCGGACCTCAAGCCGGCGCTGGACAACCTCTACGGCGTGGTGCAGCTGCTCGAGGCCAACCAGGCGAACCTCGACAACAGCCTGCGGCTGATGGCGCCGTTCTACCGGGTGTTCGCGAACACCCTGGGTAACGGCCCGTGGTTCGACACGATCATCCAGAACCTGCCACCAGTACCGGCGGTGGGCTGACATGGTGAAGGTCAACGGAATCTCCCGGATCATCGCGGCCGTTGCTGTGGTGGCACTGATCGTCGCCGCCATCGTGATGCTGAGCGGCGGGACCGACAAGAGGTACGTCACCGCGCTCTTCCCGCGGACCATCTCGCTCTACGAAGGTTCCGAGGTCAAGATCCTCGGTGTCGCGGTGGGCAAGGTCGAGACCGTCGAGCCCTCGGGGACCGCCGTGAAGGTCCGGTTCTGGTACGACGCGAAGCACGCAGTGCCCGCCGATGCCAACGCCGTCCTCATCGCGCCGGCCATCGTCGGCGACCGCTTCGTCCAGCTGACCCCGGCGTACACCTCGGGTGCGAAGCTCCCCGACAACGCCGAGCTCGGGCTCGACCGGACCGAGGTCCCGCTCGAGCTCGACCAGATCTACCAGAACATCGATGACCTCACGGTCGCGCTGGGCCCGGACGGTGCCAACGAGGACGGTGCGCTCTCGCGCCTGCTCGACACCACCGCCAGCACGTTCGGCGGCACCGGCCAGCAGTTCCACGAGACGATCGAGAACCTCGGCCGACTCACCACGACCCTGTCGAACAACAAGGACGAGCTTTTCGGGACCGCCGCCGAGATCGAGCGCTTCGTGAAGGCGCTGGCGCGCAACGACCAGACGGTGCGCGACTTCACCGACTCGTTGGCCGCGGCGTCGGGAGTCCTGGAGGAGGAGCGTGACGACCTGCGCGGCGCGCTCGCGAACCTCGGGACCGCGATGAAGGAGGTCTCGACCTTCGTCCGCGACAACAAGGACGCCCTGAGCAAGAACATCAGGGGCCTGAACGTGATTGCGAAGGTGCTGGTCAAGCAGCGCGATGCCCTGGACGAGATTCTCACGGTGGCACCGCAGGCGCTCGACAACCTGTACCACACCTACAACAACCGGGCCGGGACACTGGACACGCGGGCGAACCTCGCCGAGAACCTCACCGACGTGGTCACCCGACCTGACGTCGTGCTGTGCGGGCTCATCGGCCAGGTCGACCCCACCGGTCAGATCTGCAACCTGCTGACCGGCGCCCTTGGACGTGCGGCGGCGCTGAACAAGTCGAAGTCGACGATGGTGGTCGAGGTGGAGCACATCGACAAGACGCTCGGCGGGCTCCTGAAGGTGGACGGATCATGAGACGCCTACGTACTCTCGCGGTCGCCGCTCTCGGCCTGGTGACCCTGACCGCGTGCGACTTCTCGGTCACGAGCCTGCCGCTTCCGGGTGGCGCCGATCTCGGAGACAACCCGTACACCGTGGTCGTCGAGTTCCGTGACGTTCTGGACCTGGTTCCGCAGTCGTCGGTGAAGGTCGACGACGTGACCGTGGGGAAGGTCGAGTCGATCGACCTGAAGGGCTACTCGGCCGTGGTGACGGTCAAGGTCCGTGGCGACGTCGAGCTCCCCGCCAACGCCATCGCCGAGATCAGGCAGACGTCGCTGCTGGGCGAGAAGTTCGTCCAGCTCGGCTCGCCGGAGACCGGCGCGACCGGTGAGCTGGCCGACGGGGATCGGATTCCGCTCGACCGCTCCGGGCGCAACCCCGAGGTCGAAGAGGTCCTGGGCGCACTGTCGCTCGTCCTCAACGGTGGCGGTGTCGCCCAGCTCAAGACCATCGCCTCCGAGGTCAACAAGGCGCTCGAGGGCCGCGAGACCGACGTGAAGTCGGTGCTGCGGCGGCTGTCGACCTTCATGGGCCGGTTGGACGCGAACAAGGAAGAGATCGTGACCGCGCTGGAGCGG
>DATILB010000178.1:0-10016 GCA_035477015.1 Nocardioidaceae bacterium
GGTGCTTCGCCGTGGTGCGTCGCGACTGAACCGCATCTGCGAGTACCGCGATGGCGTCGAACTCACGAGCCTTATCGATCGCGATATCGAGCGTCGCCTCTTCGTAGCGAAGGCGTGGCGGACTGGTGTTCCACATCACGCCGCCCAGGCCCCTACGTCGCACGCAACGCTGACTCCCCGCAGAGAGCTCCCGGCCAGACGCTCAGTACGCCGGCCCACGCTCGCTGGAGCCACGGCAGCGGTCCGGTGTGGTTGACGTAGACACCTGGGTGCACGATCGCCCACTCGTTGCGCCGGACCATCCGCCGGATCTCGTGGGGCGCCATCCCGCACTCCAATGCCTGGGCGCGCCGAATCACGCCGTCCTGCTGAAGGAGCACCGACTCGACATCCACGCGTCGATCGTGCGGACGTGAGGGGCAGGGCGCCAGCGACGAGCAGGCCGGCTGTGGAAAACGCTCAGCCCTTGCGCTTCTTGTAGATCCAGGCGCCGATCCCGACAGCCGCAACACCTGCGGCGATGACACCGGGGCGGGCCTTGAGGCGGGAGTACTCCTCGGTGATGGTCGGCCACACGTCCTCGTTGATGACCTTGGCCGCGTCGTCGGGCGTGGCCTCGAGGTCTGCAACAGGTACGGGCTCGCCGAAGGCGACCTGCACGCGCCGGGGCAGCGGCCACTTGCGCTTCTCGGTGCCGGTGATGGCGGTGGGGATCAGGGGGGCGCCGGACTCGATGGCGAGGCGGGCGGCGCCTCGCTTCGGCGTACCTAGGCCTTCGTCGCGGACGCGAGTGCCCTCCGGGAACAGCGCGAGGATGTCGCCGCGATCGAGGATGGCTCGGGCGGTGTCGAGCGCGTCCTGGTCGGACTCGCCGCGACGTACCGGGAAGCCGCCGAGGGCAAGGAGCAGTCGGCCCTGCGGGCCTTCGAAGAGCTCGGACTTGCCCATGAAGTGCACCCGACGCGTCGTGCACGCCGCGATGAAGAAGCCGTCCCAGAAGCTCTTGTGGTTCGGCACGATGACGGCCGCACCCTTCTTCGGGATGTTCTCCGCGCCGGAGACCCGCATCGAGAAGACGAGCCGCAGGATCGGCACGAGGAGCACCATCGTCAGGTAGTACGCCACCTTCGACGGGCCCTTGCGCGCGCGCTCGTGTGCTTCCTCGTTGGTCAGGGTCATCAGAGGTCCTCTCCCGGCTTGAGCCTCTTGTAGACGTTGCCCTCGCCGACGAAGGCCTCCATACGTGGATCCACCACGGTGAGTCCGAACTCGCTGTAGACCATGTCGTGGATCGCGAGGTTGCGCGGAGCGGCGTTCGCCCGCGCGTAGTCGAGCAGCTCCGACAGCTTCGCCCAGGGAGCGCACACCGGAACGCAGAGCACGTCGACGTCCTCGCCGGGCGGTGTGAAGGCATCGCCCGGATGGAACAGCGACGACGAACCAGCCGTCACGACGTACCCGGAGTTGAAGAAGCGCGGGAACTCCGGATGGATCACCGCGTGCAGCTCGCCCACTGCCCGGACCGGCAGGCCGACATCGAAGGAGTCGCCGGGTGCGATGACGGTCGTGCGTTCGAGCACGGCGGGATCGGCGATCGCAGTGGCGACGGCATCGATCGTGTAGACCGAGGCGTCGATCGCGCGCAGGTGATCCACGGAGAGATGGTCCGGGTGCTCGTGCGTGATGAGTACGGCGGTTGCGCCCTCGACAGCCGCGCGGTCCGTGAGCATGCCCGGATCGATGACGACGACGTGCCCATCGTGCTCGACGCGAACGCAGGCGTGCCCGAACTTCGTGACTCTCACGCGACCCAACCTAGCGTCCGGAAGTCGCGGACTCCCGGACCCGAGACCACCCGATCGGGCCATGGCGAGGCGATCGCCGGAGCCTCATGGTGCGGGGTGTCAGACACAACCGGCCGGTCCACTCCGGCCACTCTCAAGGGGGATGTGCAATGACCAACTCCGACAAGATCGACCTCACAGAGGGCACCCCGCAGAACTGCGGCGTGATCAACCCTTACGCACTGGCCGAGGTGATCGCAGGGCGCCGCATCAACTGGTCGTCCGTGCAGAACAGGGCGGAACTGCTGGAAGACCTCCTGCAGACGCCGTACGCCGAGCTCTTCGACCCCGTCCACGAGGGCCCGCTCTACACCGGCCTGAAGCTCGACAAGGACCTCAACCTGAAGCAGGTCCGCTCCCCGCTCCTCGACGTCGTCGTGGAGCTCGACCGGAACGATCTCGACCTTCCGTTCAACGGCGACGGGGACGTGCGCATGCTGCGCGACCTCGGCCCTCGCTTCGACGTGAAGGACGTGGGTGACATCGCTGTCGCTCGTACCGAGACCTCGCCCGGAGGCAACCTCATCGTGACGCTGCGACTGCCGGACAAGACCCGGCTCGAGCGCCTGCACACCGTGCTCACGCCGGACCTCGTACGGCTGATCTCGTACGACCCGGAGTTCATCCACGTCGATGACGGCTGGACTCCTCCAGGCGGTCAGTGGGGCCTCACGGGCGAGTTCTTCAACGAGGCGGCGGAGTTCTTCGACCCCGTGCAGGGCGCAGTCGCGAACTGCTACTACATCGCCGCGTTGTCCGCGATGGCCTGGGCGACGCCGAACAAGATCGTGCACTCCACTCGCGCGACCGGTGGCGCCCAGTCGATGTTCACCGACCGCATCAGCTTCTACAAGCCGGACAGCGGCGGCACGGTGGACAAGGACATCGAGGTCACCGAGGCCCTGCCTCTGAGCTCCGGCGGCGGCTTCATCTACTGCCGGTCGAGCGAGACCGGTGAGATCTGGCCGGCCGTCTACGAGAAGGCGTTCGCCAAGCTCAAGACAGGGGTCAGCCACGACCAGCCCGACATCACGGCAACCGGCTGGGGTGACTGCGTCTGGGCGACCGCGCAGCTCAACGGCGGCAACCGTTCCTACTTCAACACCGCTGGGCGGACCGGCGACCAGATGTGGGACCTGGTGCGGGGCAACTCGATGAGCCGACGCACGATCCGGCCGATGACCGCGTGGACCTACTCCACCGGTGCGGCCTCAGAGAAGAAGGTCGTGTACGCCGACACCAACGTGGTCGCATCGCACTGCTACACAGTGCTCGGCTGGGACTACCGCGACGGCGTGAAGTACCTGATCCTGCGCAACCCGTGGGGCAGCACCGAGCCGACCGTCGGCGTCATGTCGGGCAACTACACGGCGTACGACATCAGCTGGTGGAGGTCCGTCGCCCTCGCGCCGAATGACGGCACGTTCGGCATCGAGGCCGGCGCCTTCCAGAAGTACTTCGCGGGTCTCGGCGTCGCGGCCTAGGCGCCTAGGAGCTCATCCACGTAGCACCACCGCCACCCCTCGTCCGGCTCTGCGGACTGGACGACGGGGTGACCGGTGGCGTGGAAGTGCGCAGTGGTGTGCCGCCGAGGCGACGAGTCACAGCAGCGGATCTCGTTGCAGTGCAGGCAGACGCGAAGGTGCACCCAGGTGGTGCCCTCGGCGATGCAGTCGACGCACTCGCGTCGCTCGGGGAAGGTCGGCTGCACGGGGGCAGCCTCGTCAAGGTGATCGCAGGTGTCGGCATGAACGGCCGTGCCGACCGAAGCGACCGCGGTGCGCAGCTGGTCGTTGCGCTCCATGCGGACGTCGATCATCGACTCCTCGACGTCGAGCGCCCGGAGCACATCCTCGACGACCTCGTGCGGGACGCGTCCTTCGGACCGGATCTGCAGGACCCGCGCCCGCTCGGCCTGGAGCATCTGCAGTCGCATCCGGGCGTAGGCCTCGCTGGGCGTCTCCGAGTCGACCTCGCCGGTGCCGAGGCGCTCCCAGGCTGCGAAGTCGCGCTGCTCGACGCGGTGCCGCAGCATCGCGCGCGTCTGGTGCGGGTCGTCGGTCTCCTCCTGGTTGTTGAGCCACACCAGGCCGGCAGCCGTCGCCTGCTGGAACAGCCCTGCGCGCGCAAGCGCGTCCTCACGCGGGTCGGGCGCCGGGACCTTCAGCCACTTCACGACGTACGGGAGGGTGAGGCCCTGCAGGAACAGGGTGCCGGCCGTGACGACCAACGCGATGAGCAGCAGCACCTCGTGGTGCGGGAAGCTCTCCGGGATGACGAAGGCCGCGGCGAGCGTGACCACCCCGCGCATGCCAGCCCAGCCGAGCACGAAGGTATGCGTCGCAGGCGGTCGCTTCCCGGATGCGTCGGGGGCGGGGCGAACGAGCAGGTAGCGCGCCGGGAACACCCAGGCCATCCGGAGCACGATCACGGCGACCAGCGCGGCCGCGCAGACGAGGACGATCCTGCCGGTCGACAGCGAGCTGTCCGCGACGTCGGCCAGGATCCACCGCGCTTGGAGACCGATCAGCAGGAAGACGAGGTTCTCCAGGATGAAGGAGATCGTGTGCCAGTTGAGCCGCTCGGCGATACGCGACCCGGCGGTCTGCAGGATCGGCGCCTTGTGCCCCAGGAGCAGGCCGGCGACGACGACAGCGAGTACGCCGGACGCGTGGAGCTCCTCCGCGAGCACGTAGGCGATGAACGGCGTGACCAGGGACACCGAGGTGTCCATTACGGGGTCGCTGACGTGCTTACGCACCCAGCCGATCCCCACGAAGACCAGAAGCCCGACCGCGACTCCGATCACCGACACCCGCAGGAAGTCCAGCCCCATGTTGGCGAGGCTGAACTCCTCCTTGGCAGCGAGCAGGGCCGTGCTCAGGGCGACCAGCGCCGTCGCGTCGTTCAGCAGCGACTCGCCCTCGAGGATCGACACGAGACGCCTCGGAAGTCCGATTCGTCTCGCGATCGTCGTGGCGGCGACAGCGTCAGGTGGCGCAACCACGGCACCGATGGCGAAGGCAGCCGGCCAGGTCAGGCCGGGGATCAGCCAGTGCAGCAGGGCGCCCACACCGAGTGCGGTGAACGCGACGAGTCCGATCGCCAGCAGCAGGATCGGGCGCTTGTTCGCGGTGAAGTCCACGAGGCTGGTCTGCAGTGCCGCGCTGTAGAGCAGTGGCGGGAGCAGTCCGAGCAACACCACCTCGGCAGTGAGGTGCACCTCCGGCACGAACGGCAGGTACGACGCCCCCATGCCGACGACGATGAGAGTGACGGGCGCAGACAGGTCGAAGCGCCTGCAGACGCCGGTCACCGCGATCACTGCTGATGCGAGGGACACGACCCAGATCGCTACGTGCACGTGGTCATTCTGGGGGACGGCCGCCGTCGTCTCAGCACCGGCTGCGCTAGACCCCCTTGTCGCATACCGTCGGTATCTGATGTACTGGGACCATGGGTACCACTTTTGACGCCGTCATCGTCGGGGCCGGCTTCGGTGGCATGGGCGCCGCGATCCAGCTCAAGCGACTCGGATTCGACGACCTGCTGATCCTCGAGCGTGAGTCCGATCTCGGGGGCACGTGGCACGTGAACCGTTACCCCGGACTCGCGGTCGACATCCCCTCGTCGACGTACTCCTACTCGTTCGAGCCCAACCCGTACTGGACGCGGCTCTTCGCGCCGGGCGCCGAGCTCAAGAAGTACGCCGTGCACGTAGCGAAGAAGTACGACCTGCGGCAGTACATGCGCTTCAACACCGTCGTCACCGGCGCCGTGTGGGACGAGGACGCCGAGCTGTGGACGGTCTCGATCGAGGGCGAGGAGCCGGTCAGTGCCAAGTTCCTCCTCACCGCCACCGGCTTCCTCTCCCAGCCGAAGATGCCTGAGATCAAGGGCATCGAGAAGTTCAAGGGAAAGGTCATCCACACGACCGCCTGGGACGACAGCTACGACCTGACGGGCAAGCGTGCCGCGATCATCGGCACCGGCGCGACCGCCGTACAGCTGATCCCTGAGGTCGCCAAGGTCGCGTCAGACCTGACCGTCTACCAGCGCACCGCGATCTGGGTCAGCCCGAAGCCGGACTACCCCGTGCCGGCACCGGTGCGCGGGGTCTTCGCCGCACTTCCGCTGACCCAGCGTGCAGTCCGGCTCGGTGGCACCGCGATTCTCGAGGCGATGATGGTGGGCGGCGTCGTGCACTACAAGGAAGCCCCCCTGATCAACAAGGTCGCCGAACAGTTCTGCCGGGCGCACCTGTACCGCCAGGTCAGGGACCCGGAGCTGCGGCGCAAGCTGACGCCGACGTACACGTTCGGGTGCAAGCGGCCGACCTTCTCCAACGACTACTTCCCGACGTTCAACAAGTCGCACGTCCACCTCGAGACGACGCCGATCCAGAAGATCGACGCTCGCGGGATCGTGACGTCGGACGGCAGCCGGACCGACATCGACGTACTGCTGCTAGCGACGGGCTTCAACCTCTGGGACGTGAACTTCCCGGCTATCGAGATCATCGGGCGTGAGGGCCGCAACCTCGGCAAGTGGTGGCGCGACAACCGGTTCCAGGCGTACGAAGGCATCGCGATCCCGTCGTTCCCGAACTTCGTGTCGCTCAACTCGCCGTACTCCTACAGCGGGCTGTCGTACTTCACGACCATCGAGTCGCAGATGCGGCACATGGACCGGCTCTTCACCGAGATGAAGAAGCGTGGTGCGACTACCTTCGAGGTGAGCGAGGAGGCGAACGCCGAGTTCCTTGATCGGATGACCGAGAAGGTGGGCCACTCGATCTTCGCGCTGGGCTCCTGCTCGACAGCGAACAGCTACTACTTCAACCAGCACGGAGAGGCGACCCTGTTGCGGCCGACATCGACGTTGAACGCCTACCGAGAAGCAAGCAGCTTCCCCGTCGACGACTACGAGTACGCATGAGCGTCATCAACGTCGCGTGGCGCGGCGTCGAGCTGTACATGCGTGGCCTCTCCAACCGGCGCATGACCCTCCCCGAGGTGACGGCGTTCCGCGGCATGGCCGAGCTCTATCTCGCGCAGGCGATGTTCCGACCCGATCCGTCGACGGAGGTCGAGCAGGTGCGGGTCCCGCACGACGGCGGTCAGGTGCACGGCGAGTGGGTCGAGCGCGGCCCGTCGACGCGCGACTCGTCCGTGGTGCTCTACGTCCACGGCGGCGCCTTCGTCGCGTTCTCCCCGCGCACGCACCGCGGCATGGTGTCGGAGATCGCCGCTCGCACCGGGCGGTCGGTGTTCAGCGTCGACTACCGGATGGCACCCGAGTACCGCTTCCCGTCCGCGGCGGACGACGTACTCCGTGCCTACTCGTGGCTGCTCGCCTCCGGCGTACCCGCGTCACAGATCGTCGTCGCCGGCGACTCCGCGGGCGGCCACCTCGCACTGGGCCTGACGCCGCGCGCCGTACGGGCAGGGCTGCCGGCCCCAGCGGCAGTCGTTGGCATCTCGCCGCTCGTCGACCCGTCAATGGAGCTCGCCTCAGGCTGGGTTGCCGCGCGTGGGCGCCCGGACTCGTTCACGCCCGCCGCGCGCGCGACCGTGGGGCTGTATCCCCGCCGCATGCCCCTGGACCACCCCGAGCTGCTGCTCACCAACGACGACCTCAGCGTGATGCCGCCGACCCTCATCCAGGTCAGCGCATCGGAGCCGCTGATGGCCGACGCCGAGGCGTACGTCGAAGCGATGCGAGCCGCCGGTGGTGATGTCTCCCTCCACTCCTGGAAGGGGAAACCGCACGTCTTCCAGATCGCCTTCCGGGTGTCGAAGACCGCCAGCGAGGCCCTGGATGAACTCGCCGCCTTCGCGCTGTCGAAGGTGGGGACTGTGAGGACCGCTGACACGTCCCTTAGGAACCCCCAGGACCGCTGACACGTCCCTCAAGAACGCCCGCAGAGCACGAGGCGTCGCCAAGGGATGGTCTCCTCGCGACGCCTCGAAGGTTTCTGGTGTCGCTTGCGGACGTCTCAGCGGTCCTGGGCGATCAGCCCGCGGATCGTGGCGTCCAGGTCGCGGCGGTTGTCGCGGCGCACAACGGCCTCGACAACCTCGAGGCCACCGCGTGGTGAGGCGATCGCCTCCTCCATCTCGGGCGGTGTGGTGACCCGGCGATGGGGTACGCCGTGCGCGGCGCAGAGCGCCGACAGGTCGACGCCGTGTGGTGTGCCGAAGAGCTTGTCGAAGCTGTCGGCGTACTCCGGAGCACCTTGCTCGAGCGACGCGAAGATCGAGCCGCCGTCGTCGTTGACCACCACGATCATCAGGTCGGGGCGCTGCTCCCCTGGACCGATCTGGAGGCCGTTCGTGTCATGCAGGAAGGTCACGTCACCGACCAGCGCGATGCTGCGGCTCGAGCGCGGACGGCCGATGGTGGCACCGACGGCGGTCGAGAGGGTGCCGTCGATGCCGGCGAGACCTCGGTTGGCGATGACCATCCGCCGGCCACCGACCCGGTAGCGCGGGACGACGAGGTCGAGGTCGCGGACAGGGTTGCTCGCACCGACGACCAGGAGGCCCTCGTCGGGGAGGGCGCGCGCGACGGCCCGAGCGACGTGGTGCGGCAGAAGCTCCTGCTGTTCGTCGAGGAACGCGTCAAGCTTCTCGCTGAGCTCGGCGTCCTTGGCGAGCCACTCCTCGAGCCACGGTGTCGAGATCCGTGGCGCATCGCCGGGGTGGCCGAGCTCGATGGTGCGCGTGACGGCGTGACCGGGGTCGGTGACGCCGAGGGTGCCTGCGACGCCGACGACCTCGATGTCCGTGCGACTGATCAGCCCGGTGACGGGACGGCTGAGCGTCGGGTGTCCGCAGACGATGACCCGCTCGATGCGGTCAGCCAACGGCCCGGCAAGGAGCAGTCGGTAGGTGCGGATCGCGTGCGTGCCCGTCCGAGAGCCGCTGGTCGGCTCGGCGAAGAGGGGCCAGCCGTTCTGCTCGGCGAGCACTCGTGCGCGCATCCCGGCGTCGTCGCCGGCTACTACGACGGTCCGCTGCTCGTCCCAGTTGAGCGGTTCGGTCACCTTGGTCTCGACGCGTTGCTCGCCCAGAGGCTCGCTTCCGGCTCGACCACCGGTCGTCCCCACCAGCGGCTCTTCGAACTGCACATTGACGTGGCTGGGGCCACGCTCGCTCAGAGCAATGCGCAGCGCCTCGACGGCGCTGGCCACATCTCCCGGCGCCACGTCCGCGAAGTGGCGTACGGCGTCGCCGTACAGGTGCACCTGGTTGGTCGTCTGGTTCGCGTTGGTGCCGCGGAGCGCGGCGGGCCGATCGGCGGTGAGAGCGATCAGTCGTACGCCGGCGTGGTGGGCCTCGAGGACGGCCGGATGCAGGTTTGCGGTCGCGGTACCGCTGGTGGTCACGACCGCCACAGGCTTGCGCGAGGTCTTCGAGATGCCGAGCGCCAGGTAGGCGGCGCTGCGCTCGTCGATGCGCGTGTGAAGGGTCAGCCGGTCCTGCGCTGCGTGCAGCGCGAAGGCGAGGGGTGCCGAGCGACTCCCCGGCGCGAGCACCACGTGCTCGACACCGCCCTCCACCAGGGTGGCGACAACTGCTTCCGCGACGTTCAACGCAGCTCCTCGATCTCGGCGAGTCGGCGGGCCCAGTGCTGCTGGCGATCCTCCGGCGCCTGCATGCGGGAGGGATCGACGGTTGGGCGCACGACGGGCAGATAACCATCGACCGGCAACAGGCTCTCCACCACCACGTCGTCGGTGAGTAGCTGCATGGTGGCCAGACCGCACGCGTACTCCAACGAAGGCAACGCAGCAGCCAGCGCAACGCCGGCCGCAATCCCGACACTTGTCTCGAGAGCGCTGGAGACCACGACGGGCATACCGATATCGGTAGCGATGCGCAGGCACGCGCGTACGCCGCCGAGCGGCTGCACCTTCAGCACCGCGATGTCCGCGGCTTCCAGGTCGCGCACGAGATAGGGATCGGAAGCACGACGGATCGACTCGTCGGCGGCGATCGGCACGGCAACGCGACGTCGCACCAGCGCGAGGTCCTCGACGGCCGCACAAGGTTGCTCGACGTACTCGAGGCCGCCTGCTGCCTTCTCCAGCAGCCCGATCGCGGCCACGGCACTCTCCATCGACCAGGCACCGTTGGCGTCGATGCGGATCTTCCCGGCAGGCCCGAG
>DATILB010000179.1:0-9470 GCA_035477015.1 Nocardioidaceae bacterium
CCCGGGGTCGGTCGCTGGGGCTGCGGCTGGTGCTGGCGACGCAGCGACCCGCGGGCGTCATCAACGACCGCATCCGCGCCAATGTCGGCGTACGCATCGCGCTGCGTGTCAACGACGAGGCGGACAGCATGGACGTGATCGGCGAGCGAGAGGCTGCGCACATCCCGCGGTCCATCCCGGGACGCGCGTTCCTCAAGGTGCACCGGGACCTGGACGAGTTCCAGAGCGCGTACGTCGGAGGCGTTGCTCGTACTGACGCCGGTGGCGCGATCGAGGTGCACGACCTGGTCCCGGGTGCCGGGGGCGCGCCTCGCCCCTCGGCCGACGGCCCGACCCTCCTCGAGGCGGTCGTGTCCGCGACCCAGCAGGTGATGCGACTCGGCCGCTGGTCGACACCGCACGTTCCCTGGCTGCCGGCGATGGGCCCCGTGGTCACGCTGCCGGAGCTCACCGATCAGGTGCCGGACCTGCCGGACGCCGCCACGGTCCTGGGGCTCGCGGACCTTCCGGCTCAGCAGGCCCAACGCGTCGTTGCGCTGGACCTTGAGCGGCACCAGAACCTCCTGGTGTTCGGCACCAGCCGCAGCGGCAAGACCACCGTGCTCCGCACCCTCGCAGCCGGCCTGATCGAGCGGCTCGGGCCCGACCAGCTTCACATCTACGGCCTGGACTTCGCGGGACACGGCCTGCACCTGCTCGAGGCGGCTCCGCAGTGTCCCGGCATCGTCGGACCCGACGAGGTCGGACGGATCGCCAGGCTGCTGCGCCGGCTGGGGTCGACCGTCGACGAGCGCAAGCGCGCGATGGCGGCCCGCGGCCTCACCGGCTTCTCCGAGCTCGTCCGTACGTCGAACGAGCCGGTACCTCGGATCCTCGTCCTGATCGACGGGTACGCCGGCGCTGTCGCGGTGCTCGAGCGCGTCGACGCAGGTCGTCTGCTCGAACGGCTCGAGCGGCTCGTGGCGGACGGCCCGGGTGTCGGCGTGCACGTCGTGATCACTGCGGACCGGCGCTCCGTCGTGCCCAGCTCGCTGACCGCGGTCATGACGACCCGGCTGGTGCTGCGGATGGCGGAGCGGGACGACTACGCGCTGCTCGGCGTGGAGAGCGGGCTGGCTCGCGACGCTCGGCCTGGGCCCGGCCGCGGCTTCATCCAGGGCACCACGGAGATCCAGGTCGCGGTCCGGGCCAGCTCCGACCCGGAGCAGGAGCAGCATGCCCTCGCCGAGGTGGTCCGCCTGGCGCAGGAGCGCTGGCCCGTCCCCGCGACCGAGCTCGGGCGGATGCCGCTGGCGGTGACGCTCGAGGACCTACCCAGTCCGGCCGACCCGCTGGTCCTGCCGATCGCCATCGGCGACGACGACATCCGGCCCGCGGTCCTGGACCTCAGCGCGGCTCACGCCCTGGTGAGCGGACCCCCGCGTAGCGGTCGCTCCAGCACCCTCGCCACGATCGCGGCTGCGGCTCGTCGTTCCGCCGTGCCTCCTGCCGTGGCCCTGTTCCTGGCCCGTCGCGATGTAGGAGCCGACGGAGTCGGCTGGGACATCGGTCCCGTCGACGCGGGCGATCCGACCGACCTCGCCCAAGGCGTAGCCGCAGTGTCGGCGCTCCTGGCGCAGGGACGGACGGTGCTCTGTCTCTGCGACGACATCGACGCGTTGCCCGATGCGGCCTCGGCCACCCTCGAGGAGCTCGCCCGTCGTGGCCGCGACGAGGCGGTCCGGATGGTCGCGACCATGGACAACCGGTGGGCCCAGCGCGCCTACAGCGGGCTCGCACCCGAGCTGCGCAAGTCCAAGCAGGGGATCCTGCTCGGCACGGACATCGATCTCGACGGCGATCTGGTGGGAGTGCGCCTGCGCACGCCGTTGGAGCCGTTCGGCCTCCCTGGCCGTGGGTTCCTCGTCGGCCGCGGTGTGGCCGAGCTCGTACAGGTGGCGCTCGCCACCGATCTTCGCGATAGGGCAGGGTGAGGTTGTGGCGAACCACGAAGAGTCGGCTCCAGCGGCCGCAGTGCGTCGACAGCTCATGGAGCTGGTTCGAGCGGAGGGGACGGAGATCCTCGACGACTCGCGCCGGGTCCGCGCGATGCTCGCGGATGCGGTGGCAGGCGCGACGGCGGAGACGAACCTGATCGGGCTCGCGCTGGGCTCGGGTGTGCCGGGGCGCCTGCGTGAGGCCGGGTCCGACCCGAGCCGGGTCGCCGCGGCCATCCAGGCCACGGCGCAGGACCTCGAGCGCACCAGCTCCGTCCAAGCAGCCGACGCGCGTTGGGCAGTGTCGGCGGTGGCCGCGGCGCTCGGCCTCCAGGCCGAAGAGACGGGACGTCCTGGGCCGGGGATGCCGGGCACTCCCGGGACGTCGGCGGAGCCGGGACCGCACGACCTCAGGATCCTGGTCGCCGGCCGAGAGCATGTCGCCTCGGCGGGCTCAGTCGTGACGATCGGACGCGATCCCGACAGCACGTTGGTGCTGGACAACGCCGCGGTGTCGCGCCGCCACGCGCGCATCGTGCGTGGTCAGGCCGGTTGGGAGTACCACGACGAAGGCTCGACCCAAGGCAGCTTCGTGAACGGCGTCGCGGTGAAGGCGTTCACCCTCGAGGGCGAGACGGAGGTGACCCTCGGCCAGGGCGACCAGAGCGTGAAGCTCCGGCTGGTGCCGTTCGGCGATGCCGTCACTCGCACTCCCAAGGACCGGCTGCGGCCGTCCCCGACTCCCGCCACCGAGGTGCCCGGTGCCCAACGGCCCGGAGGGGTGCTGGCTGCAGGAAAGGCGCCAGCCACCGAGCTCGGCGGCGGTGCCGCCGAGGCGCTCACGGTGACCCTGGCTGGGAAGACACGCACGGTCTCACCGGGTGCAGCCGTCACCGTGGGTCGCGAGGACGACAACGACCTCGTCGCCACCCACAGCACCGTGTCCCGACACCACCTGAAGGTCGAGCACCGCAACGGCGGCTGGCGCCTCCAGGACCTCGGCTCGACGTCGGGGACCTGGCTCGCGGGCCAGCGGATCACCGACGTGGCGCTGGGTGGCGAACAGGAGTTCGTCCTGGGTGACGTCGCGAAGGGGGACCGCCTGGTCACCCTGGCTCCGGGAGCTGCTCCTGCCGGCTCCTCCTCGAAGCCCGCCGGCGGAGGTCGCGCCGCACGCGTCCCGATCTTCGCCGCGGCTGCCACGGTCGTGGCGGTCCTGGTCGGCGTACTTGCCTGGCGTCTCCTCGCCGACGACGACACCGGTCCCGCGGCGCCGACACGCGACGACCTCGCTCGTGCCACCGTCTTCGTCGACACGCCAACAGGCACCGGTTCGGGAGTGATCATCGACGCCGACAAGGGGCTGGTACTCACCAACGCCCACGTCGCGGCGCCGGCCGCGCTCGGCCAAGCGATTACGTCGTTCTCGTTCTCCGACGAGATGGAGGACAACCCGGACGAGGTCCAGATCTGGGTCTCGGACGGACTCGACCAGTCCGCGGAGCCGCGCTTCATCGCCGAGGTCGTTGCCGTGGACGGCTACCTCGACATCGCCGTCCTGCACATCACCAAGAAGCTGTCCGGTGCGCCCGCCGAAGAGGCGGACCTCGCCGCGCTGACCGAGGTGGCGCTCGGTGACTCCGACCAGGTGCGCACGAGCGACCCGATCTCCTTCTACGGCTACCCCGCTGCTGCCGACTCGAAGGCGCCTACGTTCACCACCGGAGTCGTCTCGGGTCCAGTGCAGGACGACCGACTCGGCACGCCACGGGCCGCGCTCAACACGACCGCGACGAGCTCCTTCGGCAACTCCGGTGGACTTGCGGTGAACGACGCGGGCGAGATGGTCGGCGTCGTCACCTGGGGTCGTCCTGACTCGCGCGGCCAGGTCGTGCTGTCGAGCATCCGGACAATCAACCTGGCCAAACCCGTCATCGACGCGGCCATCGCCGGCGAGACCTACACCACGCCTTGGTCGGTGGCAGGCCCCGCCTCGGCGAGGGTCGACGAGCTGTCGTACGGCGCTCCGGACTCACCGGGTGACGTCACGCTCGGCTGCCGTTACGCAGAGTCGGGCGCGTCCTTCACCACTCTGGCGATCGACTACGCGGGCTTCCTGGGCGGGAAGCACACGGACGTGGTGGCCGCGCTGATCGACTCCTCAGGCGACTTCGCGGCAGTGGCGTCGACCAACTACGACACGCCACTGGATCGCGCGGGGTGCATGACACTCACCTTCAGCCGCGCCGTCCCAGCCGGTTCGTACCTGCTCAAGATCGGTGTCGGCGGCGACCTGCACGTGATCTACGACGATGTCGTGACCCTCGAGTGAGCGATGCGATGAAGGCTGAGGTGCGCGTGGGTCTGCTCGGCCCGCTTGAGGTGCGCGTGGGGGACGAGCTGGTCGCCCCCGGTGGACCCAAGCTGCGTGCCATCATCGCCCAGCTGGCGCTGGCTGGCGGACGGATCGTCAGTGTCGACGACCTGCTCGAGGGTGTCTGGGGCGAGGACCTGCCGGCCACCGCGCGCAACACCCTGCAGTACCACGTGGGCGTGCTGCGCAAGGCCCTGGCGGCGTACGGCGCCGCGGAGGCGCTCGTCACGCGCGATCCCGGCTACGGACTGACGGCCGAGACCGATGTCTCCCGCTTCCTCGACGGCGTCGGGGCAGCCTCACGTGAGGCTGCGGCCGGGCGGAACGAAGAGGCGGCCGCTGCCTACACCGAGGCACTCAACCTGTGGCACGGCCATGCGCTGGCGGACCTCCGCGACTTCGAGTTCGCCGACGCGCGCGCGGTTGCGCTCGAGGCGCAGCGGCTGACCTGCCTCGAGGCGTGGGCCGACGCGGAGAACGCCTGCGGACGGGCCGACTCGTTGATCGCACCGCTCCAGGAGCTCGTCTCCGAGAACCCGACTCGTGAGCGGCTCTGGGAGCAGCTCATGGTCGCGCTCTACCGCACGGGCCGGCAGGACGCAGCGCTCTCGGCGTTCCGCACCGCTCGCCAGGCACTCGACCGCGAGCTCGGCGTCGAGCCCTCGGCCCGGCTGAACGAAGTGCACCAGGCGATCCTGCGGCAAGACCCCAAGCTCCAGCCGGTGCGCGCACTTCACTCGATCCCGGTCCGACCGATGTCGCAGACGATTCTCGCGCGGTCGGAAGTGGTGGGCGCACCGCCAAGCCTGGTCGCCCCGGGCGGCAAGCGGCTGCTCCTCACCGGTGCCCCGGTCGTCATCGGGCGGCACGGCGACTGTGACCTGGTGCTCTCGGACGAGCAAGCGTCACGTCGCCACGCCCAGGTAGAAGCAGGCCCGCGCGGCTTCGTCCTCGTTGACCTCGGCTCGACGAACGGCACGTTCCTCAACGGGCAGCGCGTCGAGGGCGCGACACCCCTGGGGCACGGTGATCGCATCGAGATCGGTCACGCAGTGGTGCACTACTTCGCGAGCTGATCAGCGGAACCTGATCCGGATCGGGTGGTCCTCCACGGTCAGTGAGAAGCCGTCGCCGAACGGACGAGTGCCGCCGATGCGGAAGACACCGTCGCGCAGCCCTCCGGGCACCTCGAAGACAGCGTTCGTGGCGCCCGACGAGTCGATGTCGGTAGCGTCGTACTGCACGCCGTCGGAGATGAAGGAGATCTCCTCTGGCTCGTAGGCGAACTCTTCGTCGCTGCCGCCGATCGTGTACACCGCCCGCACCCTGAGGTACGCCAGGTCGGGCGCCGACGGCTTCCCGTCGGACGTGAAGAAGGAGAGTTCGGCGGTCGTCACGGTCGTGTCACGCGTGACCGTTCCTGACCCGGCGGTGGTGGTCTCGATGATCGGGAACTCCTTCCTGATCCGCACCACTCGATCCTTGGGGCTGCGAGCCAGCACCGCGATGTTCCCGGCGCCGGGCGCGCCGTCGACGAGTGACAGCGTCTGGAGGTACTTGTCGGCACGCAGCACGAGGTCTACCGCCTCCTCATCCCTGGGCACTGCGACCACATACGTACCTTCGCCAGACGGCAACCGTCGTAGGTCGTCGCCGACCTGGACGTGAAGGTTCGCGTCGCGCCACGAGTCACAGGGCTGCACCTCGCACGCCCAGGTGCCGAGCGTGAACGCGATCAGCCGGCCACCCTCGGGGGCTGCCTTCGCCGTGTCCCCGGTGCCGAGCTGCTCCACCTCCGCGAGTCCGGTGACACGGACACCGGTCTTGCGGGAGGCCATCGCGAAGACGCCGCCCGCTGGGGCAAGGTCGACTTCGGGGGCAGCGACCAGCTCGGTGCCGTCTGCGACCGGGAGGACGTTCTCCTCCGGTTTCTTGCTGGGGTCATCGTCGCCGCCCAGGGTCACGGCTGCGGCTACACCGACGCCGACCAGGACGGCTACCGCCACGCCCACCACGAGGGGGGCGCGCCCACGCTTGGCCGGTGGCGGCTCCATCCGCGGTCGCGGCGGGAGCTCGGTCTTGGCGACGACAGGCTTGGGCAGGATCGTCGGTTCCGGGACTGGCTTCGGCTCTGGTTCCGGCTCTGGTTCCGGCTCTGGTTCCGGCTCCGGCTCGGGTTCGGGTTCGGGCTCGGGCTCGGGCAGGATCGTCGGCTCCGGGATGGTCTCCGGCTCCAGCAGGTCGGCCCAGGCATCGATCACCCAGCCCGCGCGCTCAACGGAGAGTCCCCACTCCTGCAGTCGGCTGATGAGGAGCGGGCGGAGTGCCGGCAGTCCGGAGCGGCCGGCGTCCCGGATCTCGCCGGCCACGCCTTCTTCAGCGGAGACGACTACCGCGTCGAGAACTCCACGCAGGTCGTCGGCACTGGCCCCCAGCACGTCGCTGAGTGAGGCGCGCAGACGTGCCGGATTCGTCGCCACGAGCCAGCCGTGGTCCTCGACCACGGCCCGGAGCGCGGCGCTGACGGCGTACTCGGTGCTGTCCGGCATGGGACCTCAGCCCAGTCGCAGCGGGACCGAGGTTACCGGCGTCGTAGCGGTGTACGGCGAACCGTCGCCCCCGATCAGGTCGACGCTTCCCCCGAGCAGCAGCGTCCCGCCCGTGATCGAGGCAGGCACGTCGAAGAAGAACTCGTAGTCGTACCAGGCGCTGTCTTCGTGCTTCGGGAGCCGGACCGGCCGGTAGAGGCGTCCTTGGGCGTCGCGGAACTGCACTTCGTCGGAGCGCCAGTACCAGACGGTCTCGTCGGGGTTCTCGTCGAACGGGTAGTGGTAGAAGGTGTTGACGCGCAGCAGGGCGCGGTCGGCTGCGGAGGCGGTGATCTTGCGGTTGGCCCAGAACTGCAAGGAGTGCTCCGGCACTTCCGCCCGACGAGTCACCGACCGGCGGCCGACGCCGTCGCCGTAGTCGATGTTGATCGTGACTCTCTCGGTGGCCTGGAACCTCTTCTTGGGGTTCCAGAACCGCTTGGAGCGCCCGAGGACGGCGATGTTGCCCGACGAGGGCTCGCTGTCGAGCAGCGAGATCGACTGCCGACGCCCGTCGCTCTGCATCACCAGGTCGACGGACTGCGCACCGGCCGGCACCGCGGCGACGAAGGTCGCAGGCAGGTCGGAGAGAGCGGTCCGCTTCGGCAGCGGCTTCGGTCGGCCGTCGATGTCGAGGGTGAGCCGGGCCTGCTGCCAGTCGTTGCAGCCGTCGCTCAGCTCGCAGTCCCCGTTGGCGAGCCGGAACCCCACCACGAACCCACCCTCAGGCGCGGCGTACTCGTCCCCGGACTCGTCGGTGAGCGTGTCCAAGCTCGACAGGCCGATCAGTGCCACCGCGTCGCGGTAGCCGCCCATGTTCACGGACGGGATGGCGGTGACCTCGACGGAGCTCAAGGCGAGCTCCGAACCGGTGGCCACGGGGAGCTCATCGGTCCCTCCTCCGGTGGGGTCACCCGAGGACGAGGACTTCGGGTCCTCGTCGCCGCCCGTCAGTGCAAGGGCGCCGGCGACTCCACCGAGGACGAGAACGACGGCCGTGACCATCGCGATGATGAGGGTGCGCCGGCTCTTCGGCTCAGTGGGCCGATCCGGCGGTGCAGAGACCTGCCCCGGGGTCGGCGGAAGCATCGTCGGAGCGAGGTACGGCGTTGCGACCGGGGGGAGCGCGGTCGGGTCCGTGACGGGCTCAGGGTCCGTTCGCCCCTCGGCTGGGGGCGGCGTCGGGACCACCGGCGGGACCACCGGCGGGACCACCGGCTGCAGGGTCGAGTCCGGCAGCAGCGAGGCCCAGGCGTCGACGACCCACTGGGCGCGGTCCTCGGCCATGCCCCAGTCGACAAGGCGAGCGATGAGGGTGGGCTGGACGTCCGCGAGTCCTGGGCGGCCGGCCGAGCGGATCTCGGCAGGCACGCCTTCCTCGGCCGAGACGACGATCGCGTCGATGAGACCGCGGTGCTCGTCGGCCTGAGGGCCGAGCACGTCGCTGAGGGTGGCGCGCAGTCGGGCGGCGTTGCCAGTGACCAGCCAGCCGTGGTCACGGATCACGGCGTTCAGCGCGGCAAGCGCGGTCGTTTCGGCAGTCCCCGACATTCGTTCAGTCCCCACAGTCCTCGGCCGGCTCCTCCGGCCATCAGGCTCACCACAATGTAACGGCGCGCCTAGGTCGCGCTGAGGTGATTCCAGGAACTCGGCGAGCGCAGGCTTCCCGCGGAGGGGCAGATCACTACAGTGAGGTTCGTGGCCGCCTACTACGAGGGTTATCTGCCGGTTCTCGGCATTCTCGTGGTCGGTGTCCTGCTCGTCGGTGCGATGTTCGGCGGCAACCGTCTGCTGCGGCCGTCCCACCCGACGCCCGAGAAGCTGCTGACCTACGAGTGCGGCGTCGACCCCGTGGGTGAGGGCTGGGCCCAGACGCACGTCCGGTACTACGTCTATGCCTATCTGTACGTCGTCTTCGCCGTGGACGCCGTCTTCCTCTTTCCGTGGGCCACCGTCTTCGAAGGGATGGGCTGGGTCACCGTCGGGGAGATGGGCGTCTTCATCGGCTTCGTGGCCGTCGGGCTCGTCTACGCATGGCGCAAGGGAGTGCTCGTATGGACGTGACCGGCAGCACCTCGCTCGGGATGCCCACGATCGGGCCGCTGCAGCAGCTCGCGCCGAAGCCGGCGCGCTACGTGCTCAACTGGGGCCGCAAGTACTCCCTCTGGGTGTTCAACTTCGGCCTCGCCTGCTGCGCGATCGAGTTCATCGCGACGTCGATGGCCCGCCACGACTTCATCCGCCTCGGCGTGATCCCCTTCGCGCCGGGCCCTCGCCAGGCCGACCTGATGGTCGTGTCCGGCACGGTCACGGACAAGATGGCCCCGGCGATCAAGCGGCTCTACGAGCAGATGCCCGAGCCGAAGTACGTCATCTCGTTCGGGTCCTGCTCGAACTCCGGCGGCCCCTACTGGGACTCCTACTGCGTGACCAAGGGCGTCGACCAGATCATCCCCGTCGACGTGTACGTGCCCGGCTGCCCGCCGCGTCCGGAGGCGTTGCTCCAGGGCATCCTCAAGCTGCAGGAGAAGA
>DATILB010000180.1:0-2955 GCA_035477015.1 Nocardioidaceae bacterium
CGGTCGGCCGGCCAGAACTCCGCCGGCATCTGCAACGTCGTGCCGAAGCGACGGCACTCGTAGTAGAGGCGGTCCGCCGTCGCGTCGTCCAGCGGCCCGTGCATCCGCGTCAGAATGTCGACGTACCCGTAGTAGATGGCCGCGGCCACCCACAGCTGCAGCCGGGGGTCGAAGGCGTTGAACTTCACCGGGCTGTCGGTGTCGGATCGCACGTCGCGATGCGAGAAGTTCACGGCCTCGCGCATGGCGGCGCGATCGCTGTCGTCACCGAGGCCGGCGACCGCGAGGTAGGAAAACGTCGTACGCAGCCGCTTGAACGGATGCTTCATCACGCTGCCGGCCTCGCGCGGCTTCTCCACGACACCGTGGCCGACGGCAGGATGGCCGAGCTGCATGATCACATTGGCCGGGCCACCCAGGAAGGCGGCGATGCCGTCGAAGTAGTCCGTGATGACGAAGTCGTCCGGCCCGGGAAGCACGCCGTCGTGCTCGGCCGCGAGAGCGCTCATGTATTCAAGGTAAGAGTTGACAACATACGTTGTCAACGTAAGGTGGAGCACATGTCGACCCGCAAGAGCTGGGCAGGGAGCACGCTCGCCGACCGCAAGGCCGAGCGTCGCTCGCAGTTGGTCGACGCCGCCGTCACCCTGCTCGCCGAGGGAGGCGGCCCGGCGTGCTCGGTCCGGGCGGTCTGCAGGACGGCAGGCCTCACCGAGCGCTACTTCTACGAGAGCTTCTCCGACCGAGACACGCTGGTTGCGACCGTCTTCGACGAGCTCGTCGCCCAGGTCACGGAAGCCGTGCTGCTCGCCGTGGCAGCGACCGACGGCACCCCGGAGGCCGTCGCCACGGCAGCCGTAGACGCTGCCGTGGGGCTCACCCTCGACCAGCCCGAGAAGGGGCGCGTGCTCTTCGTCGCCCTGGTCAGTGACCCCATCCTCTACGGGAAGATCGACGAGTTCGGTCCGATCTTGGCGGGGCTCATCCGGACCCAGCTGCCCGGCGATGTCGGTGACGAGCATGCCGACCTGGTCGCGAGCAGCTTGGCCGGTGCGCTGGGACACCTCTTCCACCAGTACGTCGTCGGCAGCCTGGACGTGTCACGCGAGGCGTTCGTTCGGCACTGCGTCGACGTCCTGCTGACCGTCGCCGCTATGCCTGCGCCTACTACTACTACTACTGCCTCACGCTGAGCAGGTCGCCGGGCTGGCAGTCCAATACCCGGCAGATTGCCGTGAGGGTGCTGAAGCGGACGGCGCGAGCACGGCCGTTCTTGAGCACGCTGAGGTTCACGACCGTGACACCTGCGCGATCCGCGAGCTCAGCCAGAGTCATGCCCCGGTCTGCGAGGAGCTTGTCGAGATGCACCTCGACCGAGTGCAGCTCCTCATCGGGCTCATCGACCTGCTTCCTCATACGGTCGCGTCCAGCTCTTCCTTCATCGGCACGGCGGCCGAGAGGATGCGCCCCAGTGTCAGAGTGCCGAGCCCCGCGCACACCGCAGTCCAGTTGGTCGACCAGAAGTCCAGGAAGTCCCAGTAGCTGATGTCGCCGATCAACGTCCGCGCGAGCAGGGTCCGAGCAAGGGACTCGACTGCCGTGAGCGCGAGGCCCCCTACGAGGACGTACCAACCGATCATGGTCACCCGCTTCGCGGCACTCGGCGTGAAGATGCCCCGACCGAGCGCGGCCTTCAGGGCGCTGCGAACGACGAGCAGGAAGCCGCAGACGTAGCCGAACACGGCCCAGTCTTCGACTCCCGAGTAGACGGACTGCATGCGCGTCGGCTCGTCGGCGCAGACGGTGCTCACCGTGGAGGACGCAGTGGCCGACGGGAGCAGCTCGGTGAATCCCTCTCCCGTGTTGGGAGAACCGCCGCCGCGGTCCCAACCGCCATACGTGCCCACGCCGTGCTCGACATCGACGCAAGCGCTCCCGGCGTCATAGTTCCCGAAGGCGACGGAGACGCCAACCCAGACCGCGAAGAACGCCACCATCCCCACCATGAAGCCGAACATGATCTCGGTCGGTGCAAGTGGATTGCGCTGCCTGGTCTTCATGGTTCCCCCTCGAAAGATGCTACCTATCGACAAACGATAGGGCATCGTTTTTCGATATGCAACCTAGGGAGACCCGCTGACCGCCGCCCGCAGCCGCTCCGCCTTCCACCGCGTCTCGGCGTACTCACTCTCGACATCCGACCTAACCGTGATGCCACCGCCGGTGCCGTACTCGTAACGCCAGCCACCCTCAGCAGCGGTCGCGACGAGCGTCCGGATCACCACCCCGAGGTCGGCGCGGCCGTCCGCAGAGATCCACCCGAACGCACCGGCGTACACACCTCGCGGCGTCTCCTCCACGTCCTCGATGATCTGCATCGTCCGCAGCTTCGGGGCCCCGGTCATCGAGCCCGCGGGGAAGAGCGCCCTCAGGGCACCGATCGTCGAGACGTCGGCACGCAGACTTCCGCGCACTGTCGAGACCAGCTGGTGCACGCTGGAGTAGCTCTCGACCTGCATGAGCGCGGGGACCTCGACTGTGCCCGGCTCGCAGACCATCGAGAGGTCGTTGCGGAGCAGGTCGACGATCATCAGGTTCTCTGCGCGGTAGCGCGGGTCGGACTCGAGGTCATGCCGAGCCTGCTCGTCGGCTTCAGGGCTCGTCGCCCGAGTCGTCGTGCCCTTGATCGGCTTGGTCTCGAGCATGCGGTGCCGGTCGATCGTGGCGTAGCGCTCTGGGCTCGAGCTCAGCACCGCGACGCCGTGGTGGCTGAGGAAACCGGCGTACGGTGCCGGGTTCACTTCGCGGAGCCGCAGGTACGCCGTGACCGGGTCGAGTGCGGAGGTGAGCGCCTCGCGATAGGTCAGGTTCACCTCGTAGGAGTTGCCGAGCCTCAGCTGCCGCTGCACCTCGTCGAAGGCGGCGACGTACGCCGCAGGCACCTCGAGCTCACTC
>DATILB010000181.1:0-2106 GCA_035477015.1 Nocardioidaceae bacterium
GAGGCTACGGCCTTCGCGTCCCTGCTCGAGGAGCTCTGGCAACGGATCGAAGCGCGGGAGTCGTCCTGAGGCCGCTCCCGGCGGGCAACCAGTTCGAAACCGGAGAGGACGGCCGTTGCTAGCCTGTCGGCCGTGAAGATATCGGTGATCGGCTGCGGCTACCTCGGTGCCGTCCATGCGGCGTGCATGGCCAAGCTCGGGCATGACGTCGTGGGACTGGACGTAGACCAGTCCAAGGTCGATGCGCTGCAGGCCGCCAACGCACCGTTCTTCGAGCCTGGGCTCAACGATCTGCTCGCCGAGACCCTGGCGACCCAACGGCTGCGTTTCACCACCGACCCGCAGGAGCTCGCCGCGTGCACGATGCACTTCATCTGTGTCGGGACCCCGCAGAAGGCAGGTGAGAACGCCGCCGACCTGATGTACGTCGACGCCGCTGTTGAGACCCTCATCCCCCGCCTCAAGCACGGTGACGTGATCGCCGGCAAGTCGACGGTGCCCGTCGGGACTGCCGAACGCCTCGCGGCACGGATCGCCGATGCCGGCCTCGACGTCTCTGTTGCCTGGAATCCGGAGTTCCTCCGCGAGGGACACGCAATAGAGGACACGCTCCAGCCCGACAGGCTCGTGTACGGCGTGACGTCGGATCCTCAGGGCGATCGCGCGCGAAAGGCTCTGGACGAGATCTACGCCCCGCTGCTGGCTGCGGACACCCCGCTGGTGGTGACCGACCTCGGCAGCGCGGAGCTGGTCAAGGTGGCGGCCAACTCGTTCCTCGCCACCAAGATCTCGTTCATCAACGCGATGGCGGAGTTCTGCGAAGCAGCCGGCGGCGACGTCGTCGCCATCGCCGAGGCGATCGGCCACGACAAGCGCATCGGCCGGCTCTTTCTCAACGCTGGTCTCGGCTTCGGCGGTGGCTGCCTGCCCAAGGACATCCGTGCCTTCATGGCTCGCGCCGGGGAGCTTGGAGTTGACCAGGCTCTGACGTTCCTCCGTGAGGTGGACTCGATCAACATGCGTCGCCGCGTACGCATGGTGGACCTTGCCAGGGAGGAGTGCGGCGGCTCCATCGTGGGCCGGCAAGTCGCCGTCCTGGGCGCCGCCTTCAAACCCCACAGTGACGACATCCGCGACTCCCCGGCCCTGAACGTCGCCGAGCAGATGCGGCTCCAGGGTGCTCACGTGACCGTCACCGATCCGGCCGCCATTGCCAACGCGCGCATCAAGTTTCCTGAGCTGCGCTACCGGGACACCCTCGAGGAGACTGTCGCCGGTGCCGAGATCGTCCTCCTCCTCACCGAGTGGCCGGAGTACGTCACCCTGGACCCGACTCAGTTCAAGCGCCACGTGGAGACGCCTCGGATGCTCGACGGGCGCAATGCCCTCGACCCGGAGCTGTGGCGGTCGGCGGGGTGGCACTACCGCGCCCTCGGACGCCCATGACTCGGACGTCGTGAGTTAGGGTTCCCGGCGTAGCAACCCTCGGCCGAGAAGGAACAGGTCATGACGGACGACCAGCCCGCGACCAGCATCGGAACAGGCGCTGCTGACTACGGGCGGAACTACTACACCCATGCGCATTTCGGCAGCGGCGACGACTACGGGTGGGACTTCCCGCACTGGCGCACCTTCTTCACGATGGTGGCCGAGCGCATCGTCGGCCTGACCGAGCCACAGACTGCCCTGGACGTCGGCTGTGCGACCGGCATGCTGGTCCAGGCGTTGCGCTATCGAGGCGTGGACGCCAAGGGCTTCGACTTCTCCGAGTTCGCCGTCAACTCCGCCCACCAGGACGTGCGCGACCACCTCTGGGTCGGGTCGGCGACAGACCCCATCGAGGGTCGTTACGACCTCATCAGCTGCATCGAGGTGCTGGAGCACATGGCACCGACCGACGCCCAGAAGGCGCTCGACTCGATCTGTGCAGCCACTGACAAGGTTTTGTTCTCCTCGTGCCCCACCGAGTTCGAGGAACCTACGCACATCAACTCCCACCCGACGTCGCAGTGGGCCGCGTGGTTCGCGGAGCGAGGCTTCTACAGGAACACCGGCGCGGACGCGACGTTCCTTGCTGGGTGGGCGGTCGTCTTCGAGCGCGCAGAC
>DATILB010000182.1:0-10364 GCA_035477015.1 Nocardioidaceae bacterium
GGACGAACACGAAGAGAGCTGTGTCCGTGGTCAGGAGCCGGCGCTCACGGAGTCTCGCCGAGCTCCGCGCCGGCGAAGGCGCCTCGGGTGTCTCCCCCTCGCCCTTCAGGGTGACCTGGACGTGGCACTCCCCCTCGGGCAGTGACTGACACATCAGGATGCGGTCGCCTTTTCGGCGGTCGCGCTCGGACAAGCCGGTCGCGTTCGCCCAGCGGGTACGAACCCGGCCCCCCACCAGCTTCGCCTTGCACGTGCCGCATCCGCCGCTCGCACATTCGTACGGCAGGGGCAGCCCAGCACGAAGCCCCGCCAGGAGAATCGTCTCGTTCTCGGCCACGGCGAACTGTGCCTGACCGTCGTTGAACGAGACGACCCCCTGAGCGGTCGCGACTGAAGGCGTGGAGGGGCCGGGCACGGTCAGCTCCCGATCGTGCGGAGGCCGAGCGGCTCGAGCAGGCCCGCCCAACCCGACCTCACAGCAGCCTCGATGTCCGCGGACGACTGACCACCCGGGGTGCTCAGCAGAGCAACGCCGGACGTGATCAGCTCCTCCGCCAACGGGGCGAACTCGTCGAGGTACTCCTGGAGTACGTCGCGGTTGGCCGGGTCAGCGCCGGTGAGGAAGGTAACCAGCGCGGAGGTCCAGCGCTGGCTGCGCAGGCTGTCCCGGTAGAGGTTCTCGAGTACCAGCGAGTCGAGCGTCGCCCCCACGGCCGAGGCCTGCGCACTGAGCTGGTCGATCGTGATCAGATCGGCGAGAGGCTTCAGGACCAGGTTCGTGATCACGAACGCGCGGTCCCAGTCGAACTCCACCAGGGCAAGCTCGACAACCTTGCGGATGCCCTGCCAGTCCGGGCTTCCCTCCCAGTGCCGGCGTTCACCCTGGGCGTCGCCTTCGTGGGTCAGCCGCAGCTGGGTCGTCCGGTACGACGTGAGCTGGACGCGCCTCAGCTGGTCGGCCGTCTGGAAGGCCGCGCAGTTGGAGACGTAGCTGCTCACCGCGAGCTGCTGGAGGTAGGCCGAGAGCATCTGCTGGCCGTGCGCCAGGTAGCGGCTCGGAGTCAGGACTCGGAAGAGGAGTGCGAGCGCCTCAGCCGAGAGCGCCTCGTCGTACCCATCGTTGTCGAACTGCTCGAGCAGCCCCTCGACGTAGGTCTCCTGGTCGTCCTGTCCGGCGACGTAGGTCCCGTAGGTGACCGAGTCAGGGTCCCGGAAGGCATCCCAGTCCTCGACCTTGAGCCGCATCGAGTCGCGGTGCTTGCGCAGCCACACGTTGCCGTGGACGTCCGGGCCCATCTCGAGCGGGATGGCTCCGTTGGTGTGGTTCATGTTGTGCGTGACGATCTCGTACTCGGTGGGGCGCCTGCCCAGGTTTCCGAATGCGCTCCACGTCTTCAGCGTGCGCGCTCTAGCGCGTGGCTTGGGGGTCACGTCAGTCATGGCTGCTTCTCCTACGCTTCGCTGTCTGAGGTGGTGTAGAACCAGACGTACTCGTCGGTGCGGGTCTGGAGCCGTCCCTTGAACGACGGCATGTCGATCTCGAGGGCGGCGAGGTTGTACGGCCCGCCGAGAGCGCGCTCGAGGCTCGCTTTCGTCAGGCGGCACCGACCGCGCGTGTGGATCCGGATGTAGTCGTCCCGGTCCATCACGAGCACGTCGGTGTCCGGGTTGTCCTCGGCGACGGCGTCGATGACCGCCTCGGCGAGCTGGCCGGCCCGGATGACCGGCCCGACGAGGTCCGAGTCGATCGACCCGTCAAGGTCCATTTCGATGACTGTCATAGCTCCTGGCTTCCTAGGTCGTCGCGCACGATGGCGCGTCAGTGTTGAGATGCATTGGCCGGCGTGCGAGAGCGCAGCCTCACCTGCACCATGCCGTCGTCGGAGACGCGTACGTCGTGCCGCTTGAGGCACTCACCGACCGGGTTCACGCTGATGCCGGACGTCGCGTCGAACTGCCACTCGTGGGCGCGACAGGTCAGTACGCCGTTCTCCAGCTCGCCCTCGATCAGCGAGATGCTCTGGTGAGGGCAGATGCCGTCGTACGCGTGGATCTCGCCGTCGACCTTGACCAGCAGCACTTCGTCGTCGCCGACGTCGTACGCCTCCATCTCCCCGTCCCACAGGGAGTCCGCTTCCGCGATCTCGATGAACTCCTGGTCAGACATCGGCGGTCTCGCTCTCGCGGAACCGGACGTCGAACCACTGCAGTGGAAGCACCTCCCTCTCGGCCATCACGTCGGCCAAGGTGGTGGTGGGTGGGACGACTTCGCCGTCGAGCAGCACGTCGAACGGCGTGGGCGACGCGGGCAGCGGCAGGCGCTTGCCGAGGGTCAGGACTGCGACCTTGGCCGCGAGCTGGTCCATGGTGTCGTCGGTGTCGACGGCGACCAGGAGGGGTGCGAAGTCACCGACGAACCGGCCGGTGATGGGGAACTGTGCCATCTCTACTCCTTGTGGGTGCGTTGCCGTTGCTCAGGCGGTCTGGGCGGGCAGGTAGTCCTTGGCCCACGCGTAGTCGTAGACGTCGTCCCCCATGACCTCAGGCGTGATCCCCATGTAGAGCAGGCCACCCGCAAGGTCGGCGGGCTGGATCTGGCCCCCGATGAAGCGGTCGACGAAGCTCTCGTGGCCGGCGTATCGCTCGGGATCCTGCTCGAAGCACCACTGCGAGACGTCGGAGTCGAAGCTGTAGAGGCGTCCCTTGTAGACCTTCTGGAACTGCGCCACGTCGTGGCGTGAGCCCCAGGAGCCGAGCGGCAGCTGCGTGACGTTGCAGAGCGCCGGGAGCGTGTCGGGCAGGGTGTCGTAGATGGCGTCGTCGTTGACGTTCTTGATGATCTCGTCCCACAGGACGCCCCAGTTGTCCTCCCAGGTGGGGTACTTCTCGCGCAGCCACTCGCGCTCGTCCTTGGAGACTCCGGCGTTGGGCTTCCAGAACAAGGTCGGCCGCCAGAACCAGGTGCCGAGGTGCATCGCGTGGTGACCGTTCTCCAGCGAGTGCATGAACGTGTCCCAGTACCAGGGCTTCTTCAGCCCGTAGTCCTCGAGGATGCGCTCGTGGTGGTTGACGATCCACTCGAGCATGAACTCCTTGAACGACATCTTTCGCTGGTCGAGCGGCGTGTAGTAGTCCATCGCCGGGCCCGTGAGGGTCTGGAAGAGTCGCGTCGAGCGCCAGAAGGCCACGTCGAGCGCGGTCTGCGCACGCGCCGGGTCGTGCTCCATGAGCACTTCCAGGGTCGGGAAGCCCTGCTGGGCATGCCGGGCTTCGTCGGTCTGGATCGAGGAGAGCAGGTTCGACCAGTTGATGTCCCCCGCTGCCATGGCGTCGGCAGCCAGGGCGACGAACTGGACGTTGGTGAAGCCGTGCTCGACGGTGAGGCTCGTGGCGAGTGCCGCCTCCACGCAGTCGGCGTTGAGCATGATGTCGTCGAAGAAGTTCTTGACCGCGAGGATGCCCCACTCGTTGGTGTGGAAGGCCTTCTGGGTCCAGTCGAATCGCTCGTCGACCTTGAGCAGCTCGTGCGAGAAGCGCATGTCGAGCTGGGTGTGCCGCGTCTCGTCGAGCATCCCGAACACGCCCAGGTTGCGCCACTTCGGCGTGGGCGCGAAGCGACAGAAGCGGCTCTGCATGGTGACCGCCATGTGCTCGACCATGCACGTGCCACCCATGTGGAGGTGCGAGGCAGCCACGTGCGCGGGGTCGAGCTTCTCGAACAGCCCCGCGCGACCGAGAGCGTTGCTCACCGCCTTGACGCCGGCCTCCTTCTCCCGCTGGATCCGGACGTAGTCGCGGTAGGAGACCCGGAAGGGCTCCTCCCACTTCTGCCAGGCCTCAGCCGGCACGCCTTCGGCGCCGCTCCACGACGTGGGGAAGGCCTCGGCCTGGTCGACGTAGGACAGGGACCAGTCGAGGTCACGGGACGTCTCGTACCAGTCGTCTCTGTTCAAAAGCATGGGAGTTCTCCTCGGGTGGGTGCTGGGTCAGTGCTGGTCAGTGCTTGACGCGCAGAACGGTGATGTCGGTGTAGGCAAGAAGGCCATGGAGGGAGGACTCGACCCCGAGTCCTGACTGCTTGACTCCACCGAACGGGGTGTCCGGGGAGAGCATCGGGTGTTGGTTGACCCAGACCGTGCCTGCTTCGAGGCGGTCTGCGACCTGTACGGCGCGAGCTTCGTCGCTCGACCAGACAGAGGCTCCGAGTCCGAGGTCGCTCGCGTTGGCACGCTCGACCACGTCATCGAGATCCGTATACGTCAGGACCGGGAGGACAGGGCCGAACTGCTCCTCGAACGCCAACGGCACGGCGTCGGTGATATTCCGGACGAGGGTCACGGGGTGGAAGTAGCCAGGGCCGGCAGGCGCGTCACCGCGGAAGAACACATCGGCACCACTGCGCTCAGCATCGGCGACAAGCGCGGAGACCTTGTCGAACTGCTGCTTGTTCTGGATCGGCCCCATGTCGATGCCGTCCTCAAGTCCGTCACCGACGCGCACCGTTGCCGCCACGTCAGCGAGGGCATCGGCGATGTCGCCAGCAAGTCGCTCCGGCACGTACAGCCGCTTGAGACCGGCACACACCTGCCCGCAGTTCGACAGCGCACCCCAGTAGAGGTCCGACGCGATCGCGGTTGGGTCCGCGTCGTCGAGGACGACGCCGGCGTCGTTCCCACCGAGCTCCAGCGTGAGGCGCTTGAGCGTGCCGGCGGCGCTCGCCATGATCGCCTTGCCGGTCGCGACCGACCCCGTGAAGGAGATCTTGTTGATCCCAGGGTGAGAGGTGATCGCCCGGCCGAGGTCGTCGCCGCCGGCGAGGACCTGCAGGACTCCGGTCGGCAAGACACCCTGCAGCAGCTCGCCGAGCCGCAGCGTGGCGACCGGGGTGTACGGCGACGGCTTGACGATGACGGTGTTTCCCGCGACCAGGGCCGGCCCGATCTTCCACAGGGCAAGCAGCAGCGGGTAGTTCCAGGCGGTGATCGCAGCGACCACGCCGAGAGGGGAGCGGTTGATCTCGATCCGCTCGCTGGAGTCGTCGCGGACAACCTCGGTCGGGATCTGCATCTGCGCATAGCCCTCGCAGTAGCGCAGGCCCGACTCGATCTCTCCGCGAGCCTTGGCGAGAGGTTTGCCCTGCTCCAGCGTGAGCAGGAGAACGAGCTCATCGAGGTTCTCGCGGACGACGGCCACCATCTGACGCACGTACGCCTGGCGTTCCTCGAGAGGGGTGACCCTCCAGAGCTTCGCGGCACGCTTGGCGACGTCGACCGCCCGGTCAAGATGGCCGGGGTCCGCGTTGGGAACGTCGACGAACGGCTTCGCTGTCGCCGGGTTGACGACCTCGACGCGCGACGACGTCGAGGCGGCTTCGTCGCCGATGAACAAGTCAGGCGAGGCGACCTCTGCAAGGCGGTCGGTGGTTGCCATCAGTGGTCTCCATTGCTTTGCGACTGCACGCAGCCGCCGGTGAACTGGTCGACGGACTCCAGGACAGGCCGGAAGAGGGTCTTGAACTGCTCGTCGGTGTACTCGTACTTGAGCGCGCTCTGCTCACGGGGATCGTCGATGCGCACCTTTGCCGCGGGTCGAGCAGAAATGCGGTCCATCCACGCTTTGACGTTGGGGAACTCCCCCACGTCGATGCCGTGACCCTTCGAGACCCGCGTCCACGGGAAGCAGGCGATGTCGGCCATGGAGTACTCGCCGGCCAGGTAGTCCGACTCCGCCAGCTTCTCGTCCATCAACGTGTAGAGCCGGTGCACCTCGCTCTTGTAGCGGCCCGTCGCGTACTCGTCCTCGATGCCGTGCTTCGGGGCATGGCTGACGAAGTGCGCTGCCTGCCCTGCCATCGGTCCCTGGTTCGAGACCTGCCAGAAGAGCCAGCACAACGCCTCCCACCGCCGCGCTGGCGACTTCGGCAGCAGCTCGCCGGTCTTCTCCGCGAGGTACAGGAGGATCGCTCCCGACTCGAAGAGGGAGATGGGCCGTCCATCGGGCCCGTCGTGGTCGACGATGGACGGCACCTTCCCATTCGGGTTGATTCGGCGGTACTCCGGCGAGAACTGGACGCCGTCGCGGATGTCAGTCCACTTGATCGTGTACGGCAGGCCGAGCTCTTCGAGCGCGACGAGCACCTTCCGAACATTCGGACTGGTGTAGTAGTACAGATCGATCATGAGTCAGACGCCGAACTCGGCCTGCAGCCGGTCGAGGTACGCGACCAGGTTGGGCTTGGTCTGCACGTAGCCCGTGCCCGGCCACGGGTGCGGCTGTAGAGCGATGTGCTTCACGGTCGAGTACACCGACGCATCGAGGGAACGGAGCCGGTCCCCGGTGAAGTACGTCTTGTCGCCGAGGAAGTCCGAGAGCGCGTCGATGTCGGCTCGGAAGAACTCCTGCACCATCTCCGAGGTACGGCGACCCATGCCCTGGCCGTTGAACTCGTCCATGATGCGCTGGCGGAACCCGTCGAGCCCTGCGCGCATCTCCGGGGTGACCTCGGCGCCCTGCACGATGTAGGGGATGTAGGTCTCCCAGCCGACATCCAGCCGCCAGCGGGGCTCGATGATGCCGCTCCAGTACAGGTGCTCTTCGACCAGGCGGTTCCACGCGAGGTTCTGAGCTGCCTCGGCCTTGGACAGGTCGACGTCGAGCTTGTCGCCGTACTTGTCCTTGAGGTAGGCGATGATCGTGTTCGAGTCGGCGACCTTCGTCCCGTCCGTGTCGACGATGTAGGGCAGCTTGCCGGTCGGGGAGTCCTGGTCGAGGGTGGCGAGGTCTTGGGACTTGTGCTCGAACTCCAGCCCCGTGAAGGTCAGGTAGTTGATGACCTTGGTGACGTAGGGGCTGATGTCGGGGACGCCGAAGGCCGGCACGTAGCCATAGATGGTGATCATGACGAGAAACCCTTCTCTGTTCGTTGGAGGTGCTTGTGGGTGCGGGTGGTGGTTTCGGCCGGGACTACCAGTCGAGGTACGTGCCGTTGGAGTGCTGGAACCTGCCGGAGTTCTCCGGAGTGAGCTGGTCGACATCGTTGATGAGTCCGGCGGCGGCCTGGTCCGGCTGGATGTAGTCGTACGTGCCCGGGTAGTCCTTGGTCAGGTCGGTGGCGACCATTCCGGGGTGCAGAGCGAGCACGCTGATGCCGCGCTTGCTGAGGTCGTGATGGAGATTCAGCACGACCATGTTTGCCGCAGCCTTCGACACGCGATAGGCGTACATCCCGCCGCTCGTGTTGTCCGAGAGCGAACCCACTCGGCTGGTCAGGATGCCGACCTTCGAGCCGTCGTGAAGGAGGGGAAGGAGCGCCTCTACGGTCCGCAGGGGTCCGATCGTGTTGATCTCGAGCTGACGGCGTACGTCGTCGTAGTCGATCGACCCCAGCTCGTCGAGGCCGAGTACGCCGGCAACGTGGAAGAGAGAGTCGATCTTGACGCCCTGCTCGGTGAGCCTTGCAGCGAACTTGGCGATCGCATCGTCTGAGGTGACGTCAACGCCTCCCTCGACCGTCACACCGGCAGCAGCGAGAGCATCGTTTCCGACCATGCAGGCGGCGATCACGGTGTCGCCGCGCTCGTTGAGCTGGCGTGCGATCTCGTGCGCGATTCCGCGATCAGCGCCGATAACAACAGCTGTGGACATAACCCTGCTCCTTACGCCGGGACGTTTTCGATTGTGCTCTTGTTCGCGGACTCGTCGCCCACGATCTTTCGCTCGACCAGACCGGCGATGGCCGCCTCGTCGAGTCCGATCTCGGCGAGGATCTCGGCGTTGTGCGCGCCGAGCCGCGGGGCACCTCGAGGCGCCGACGGGGGTGTGCCCAGGAATCGGGCGGGGACCCTCGCCTGACGGAGCGGGCCGGCATCGGGGTGCTGGTTCTCGACGATGATCTCCGCCGCCAGAACCTGCGGGTGCTCGATGACCTCGGAGCGCTTGAGGATCGGCGCCGCCGGTACGTCGTACTCGTCGAGGAGGTCGAGCCAGTGCTTGTTCGTGTTGTCGATGAGCACTTCCTGGATGAGCTTGAGCCGCTCGTTGATGTTCTCGGAGCGACCGACGGGGGTGGAGAAGCGCTCGTCCTCGATCCACTCGGGATGCCCGAGCGCCTTGCACATCGACTGCCACTCGCCGTTGCTGTTGGTGGCGACGGTGAGGTAGCCGTCAGACGACTCGTAGATCAGGTCGATGAAGCTGCCACCCTCCTCGAGCGGGACCGGCTTCTCCTTGAACGTGTAGGCGCCCATGTCGGAGGCCCACAGGAAGGAGAGGACTGCCTCGAGCATCGAGAGACGGATGTGCTGGCCCTCGCCGGTGTTCTCGCGTGCGAAGAGCGCGGCGGTGACTGCCTGCGACGCAACCACTGCGCTGAGCTTGTCCGGCAGGATCGTGCGGATCAACCGCGGCCGCTCGGAGTCGGAGCCGGCCTGCACAGTCGTGAGTCCGGTCAGCGCCTGGATGAGCGAGTCGTAGACGCGCTGGCCGACCAGCGGTCCGCGCTCGCCGAAGCCGCTCATCGACAGGTAGACGAGCCGCGGGTTCACCGCGGCGAGGTCGTCGTACCCGATCCCCAGTCGCTCGACCACTCCCGGTCGGAAGTTCTGCACGAGCACGTCGGCTGAAGCGACCAGCTGCTTCAGGACCTCGACACCCTCGGGCTCCTTGAGGTTCAAGGTCAGCGACCGCTTCGAGCGGTTCACGTTGACGAACATCGCCGACATGCCTCCGTGGCGGTTCGGCAGGGACCGGACGTGGTCACCCTTGTTCGGCACCTCGACCTTGATCACATCAGCGCCCTGGTCGCCCATGATGTCGGCGGCCCAGGGGCCCGACATCATCGAGGACAGGTCGATGACCCTCACCCCGGTAAGTGGCCCAGTCATCGGTTACCTCCCTTTCGTTGACGCCATCGCTGACCGCGATTTCGGCGCCTTCAAACATCTGTGGCTGTCATCACAACGAGATAACCGTAGGCCTAATCTTCTTAGTCGTCAACTACTTGCTCCTAGGTAGTTTCGGGTTTAGCCTTCACGGAGCAAGCCGAAAGGGGTTCTCGATGCCTCAGGTCCGCCGCACTCTCAGCACCGCCGCCATGACGGCATTGAGCGACGCATTGTTCGCAGCGCCGCCCGAGGACCTCTTCGGGCTCGAGCTCGAATGGCCGGTTCACCGTCACGGAGATGTCGCCGCGCGGCCCAACGGCGACGAGCTGGACGCTCTCGGGCGCGCCACGCTCCCGGCCGGTGGCCGGATCACCTTCGAACCCGGTGGCCAAGTGGAGCTCTCGACAGCTCCCTGCGTTTCGGCCGTCGAAGCCATCCGGCAAGCGGCGATCGACAGCCGAGTCCTCCTGGCACGTATGAATGCGGCAGGGTTTGCCTGCGAGACCATTGCCCTCGACGACCGGCGGGCTCCGCAGCGCGTTCTGGCCAAGCCGCGCTACAGCGCCATGGAAGGCTTCTTCGCCCAGCAGGGCGAGGCCGGCACGTGGATGATGACGAACACAGCGTCAACTCAGATCAACCTGAGTCACGACGCGGTCGACCCAGCCCTTCGATGGAACCTTCTCCACCAGATATCGCCGGTTCTCATCGCGGCATTTGCGAACTCCCCGGGGCTAGATGCGGTGGGGCAGCGCTGGGTGTCACTACGCCAGGCGATCTGGTGGTCGATCGACCCCTCGCGTACGCGCCCTGTGTCCATGGACCTCCCGCCGGCCCGGGCTTGGCTGGAGTACGCGCTGGCGGCTGAGGTGATGTTCATCAGCGACGAGGGCAGCCACGGTGCCACTGGCGTCGCCATTCCCCCAGGGATGTCCTTCGAGCAGTGGATGACCGATGGCCACCGCCAAGGCTGGCCGACCATCGATGACTTCCGCTATCACCTCAGCACGCTCTTCCCGCCAGTCCGACCACGAGGGTGGCTGGAGCTGCGCGTGCTCGATGCTCTTCCGGAATGGATCCGGAACGTGGCCGCTCTCACCGTGGCGACGGCCTGCACCGGCGCCGCCACGCACGAGATTCTGGAGCGGCTGCCGGACACCAGGCACCTGTGGCTCGACGCGACGCGTGACGGTCTCGAGAATCCGGTGCTTGCGAGCGCAGCGTCCGCACTCTTCGAGGTCGTCGCGGCGAACCTGTCGGAGATCTCTGATGACCCGGCCCACTCGCATCAGGTGGCCCAGTTCCGCGCTCAGTACGTCGATCGCCGCCGATCGCCTGGCGACGACCTGGCCTGTGAGCTCGACATGCGCAGGCACTCGCTTGCCGGAGTGCCCGCTGCGGTCTGACCCCGTTGGTCAGGCGCCGCTCACATCGGGACCGTCGTGATCCGGATGTTCGAACTCAGCCAGCAGGACCTTCAAC
>DATILB010000183.1:0-5138 GCA_035477015.1 Nocardioidaceae bacterium
GCAGCAGCGCCGGCGACACGGCCTCACCGACGCGGGCGAACGCGGCGGCCTCCCGGAGGTCGCGTCGAAGCTGCGGAAGGAGGGGCTCGAGCTTGGCGAGGTAGCTGTCCGCCTGGGTGGCGATCGCGGCGATCGAGTCGCCCCTCCCGTCGAGCGTGCGGGCGAGCACGGTAAGGGTGGTGTTGAGGTCGGCGGCGTCGATGCCGGTCAGCACCCGGTCGAGGCTGCGGAAGACGGTGTTGATCTCGGTGGTTACTCCGGCGACCGTCAGCACGGCTCCGGCGTCGAGCCGCTCGGCAACGGCATCGGCCGGAGCGACCAGCTCGACGTACTTGGCGCCGAAGACGGTCGTGGAGCGGATCTGGGCCGTCACATTGGCTGGGATGTGCGCGAGCTGGTCGCGGTCGATCTCGAGCACCAGCTCCGCCGTACCGGCGTCGACAGGGTGAACCTCGCCGACCGTGCCCACTTTGATGCCGCGCATCTTGACGACGTTGCCGGGGTCCATCACGAGGCCGATGCGCGACGTGCGCAGGGTGATGTCAGCAGGGTTGCTGAAGGCGTGTGTGTAGAGCGCCGCGGTCAGGACGAAGGCGCTGAGCACCACCAGGATCAGCCCGATCCCGGCAACACGGTGCATGGTCTTGTTCTCGCGCATCGCTCAGCCCGCCAGGTGGAAGGTGTTGAAGTTGGCGTAGAGCGCCATGCCGATGAGCAGGTTCACGATCATCACTCCCGAGAGGGACGCGCGTACGGAGCGGCCGACGGCCTCACCCACACCCGCCGGGCCACCCTTGGCGTAGTAGCCGTAGTAGGTGTGGATGAGCATCACCACGACGACCATCCCGAGCACCTGGATGTAGGAGAAGACGATGTCGAGCGGGTGCAGGTACAGGAAGAAGTAGTGGCTGAAGTTGCCCGCGCCGACGTCGTAGAAGAAGACGAGCAGCAGGTAGTCGGCGAGGAAGCCGGCCAGGGTGGCGAAGACGTAGAGCGGCGTGATCACGATCATCCCGGCGGTCACCCGCGTGGTCGCGAGGTAGGGCAGCGACGGAATCGCCATCACCTCGATCGCGTCGATCTCCTCGGAGATCCGCATGGCGCCGAGCTGCGAGGTCGTAGCCGCACCCAGCGTCACCGCCAGGGCGACACCGGCGAGCAGTGGCGTGGAGAGCCGGGCCGTGAAGAAGGCGGCGAGCAAGGGGCTCAGCGACCCGACGCCGATGCTCGAGGACGACTCGAAGCCCTGGGCAGCGGCCACCGCTCCGGCGAAGAACGTGATCGAGCCGACGATGACGACCGAGCCACCGATCAACGCGAGGGCGCCGGTGCCGGTGCCGAGCTCGGCGATCAGCCGGACGATCTCCTTGGGGTGCTTTCGCACCGCGCGCGGGATGTTCGCGATGACCCGGGCATAGAAGAGCCCGTGGTCAGCGACGGCGTCGAACGCGGACGTCGTACGGCGGCGCAGCGTGGTGATCGTTGTCATGGGATTCCCGGCGCTCAGAGGACGGCGAACTGGACGAGGCTGATGGTCAGGCTGACCGGCACGAGGACGGCGACGGTGATGACGACGGCCTGGTTCACGGCATCACCGACGCCCTTCGAACCACCCGCGACGTTCAGCCCTCGGTAGCAGGCGATGACGGCCGCGATGAAGCCGAAGACGAAGGCCTTGAACATGCTGACGCCGAACTCGGCGGCGCCGGTGAAGAGCGGCACACTCGCGACGTACGCACCGGGCGTCACGCCCTGGAGGTAGACCGAGAAGAAGTAGCCGCCGACCAGACCACCGGCGCAGATCAGCACGTTGAGGAAGAGGGAGACGACGACGGCGGCGACCATGCGGGGTACGACGAGGCGCTGGATCGGGTCGATCCCGAGCACCTTCATAGCGTCGATCTCCTCGCGGATGGTGCGTGCACCCAGGTCGGCGCAGATCGCCGTGCCGCCGGCCCCCGCGACCACGACAACGGTCACGAACGGGCCGATCTGTTGCACTGACGCAATGCCGGCGATGCCGCCGGCCAGGTCGAGGGCGCCGAGGTCCTTCAGGAGCAGGTTCACCTCGAAGATCACCAGGAGGGTGAAGCCGAGCATCACCAGCAGGGTCGGGACCAGCGAGACCCGCGTGATGAACCACGCCTGCTGCACGCACTCGCGCCACGAGAACCGGCGGGTGAAGAGGATGACCAGGGCGTCCAGAGTCATGGCCAGCACGTCGCCGAGGGCACGGGTGGGTTTCGTCACCATCGTTGCGGTCGAGCTCATCGGATCACCACCTTCACATTTTCGAAGTTAGAATAAATATAAGTGTGCTTACACTAGGGTTGTCAACCGTTGAGCCGAACTAATGGAGGTGACGGCCATGCGGAGACAGGTCACGCCGGCCGACTACTTCGCCGCGGCCATGGAGCTCCTGGCCCGTGGCGGCCAGGGCTCGGTCAAGCAAGCCGACCTGTGCGCGGCCCTGGGCGTCACCACCGGGTCGTTCTACGGTCACTTCGCGAACTTCGACGACTTCGTGCGGCAGCTCCTCGATCACTGGGAAGCGACCACCTTCGAACTGATCGACGCGACTCGTTTCGGGGGTACGCCGACCGAGCGAGTACGCCGCCTGAAGCAAGCCGGAGCAGCCCTCCCGCACGATGCCGAGGGCGCCATCCGGTCGTGGGCCCGCCTCAACCCCGTCGTTGCGGAGGTCCAAGCTCGCGCGGACACACGCCGTACCGCGGCCCTGTACGACGTCGTCCTGCCGATCGTCGGCCCGGATCAGGCGGCGCGGATGACCACGATCGGCCTCACCCTCCTCGCGGGCCTGCACTCACTGCACTCCCCCGTCACCCGCGAGGACTTCGACGCGGTCTTCGACGTCTTCGAGGAGCAGATCCTCGCGCGAACCGTCGTCGGCTAGCGACGCATTGGCCCGGACCATCACGACGGCCATGACCACCAGGAACACGCCGTACGCCGAGAGGGCCAGCCAGAAGACGAGTACGCCGTTCCAGGCGAAGGGACCCGTCTTGAAGAAGAACGCCAGCGGGTCCGGCAGGAACGCAGCCGCCACCCACAGGTTCAGGTAGGCGACCCACCTCGGCCACACCGCCCGGTCGCGCGCACGCAGTGTGCAGACCGCGATCGCGACGTTCTGGATGATGAACGGCGTGATCCCGGTGAAGAGCAGCAGCCAGGCGAGGTCGTTGAGCAGCACGACTTCCGACGCTGCTCGGTCGCCACGGAAGGCCGCGACCGCCCAGATCAGCTGGGGGAAGAGGTTGATGCAGACCGTGACCGCGCCCACGATGAGCTGGGCGTAGGCCAGGGCCGGGAAGCCACCCTCCATCCGCCGCATGTGCATCGAGATCACCGCGAACTGAGGGGCGATCAGCGCGACGCCGATGGACGAGAGCACGAAGCCGAGCAGGACGCGGCTGGAGTCGTCGACGAAGAAGGAGAGGACCTGCTCCGACGAGTCCGAGGGTCCCGGTGGCAGCGGGAGGATCCCCGCGACCAGCCAGCCGACGCAGGTGACGAGCAAGGCGGCGGGACCGCCGAGGGCGCAGAGGTTCAGCAGACGACGACTTGGCATCAGATCACATCCAGGGTTTTGAGGTCGGCGACGCACTCCCCGATGCGGGCGATCGCGGCGAGTGTGTAGTCCCGCGGCTGCAGCTCCGGCTCGAACCGGAGACCACCCAGCGTGAACACCGCGAAGGCGAGCGCGTGAAGGGGTTGCCGTCGATAGGTCAGCCAGGCTTCGTCGAACCCGGGCACGTCGGCCACGCCCTCGTCCTTGAGCCGGGCCAGGTAGCTGTGCAGCAGGTCCTCCTCCCAGGACCGGCGGTCTTCGGTCCTGAGCGTTCCTGCGAGCGCGTACGAGTAGTCCAGCGCCCAGTTACCTCGCGCGACGCACTGCCAGTCGTAGAGGCCCATCCGGCCATCGGTATCGCGCAGCCAGTTGCCCAGGTGGAGGTCCTGATGGAGAAGGGTCTGCGGCCCACTGGCATGGAGCTCCAACGAACGCATGAAGGCCGGGTAGAAGTCGCCCCTTCGATCGACGAGAGCAGCCGGCAGTACGTCGCGCGCCCGGTCGAAGCCACGCATGGTCCGTCGCTCGAAGCCGACCTTGCGGTTGAGGTTCTGCTGCCAGGAGTGGGCATCGCGCAAGGACGCGAGATCGCCCTTGAAGCGCGGGCTGTCCCACAGCCGACCGTGGTAGTGCGCCAGCTCCGCAACAAGGTCCTCGGCGTCGTCGCGGGTCACCACGTTGTCCTGCGGGTCGGGGAAGGACCAGCCCTGCACGGCCAGGTCCTCGAGCAGCACGAACGATCGATGGGTCTTGGCGTCGTACCCGGCATAGTGGGCGCGTGGGCTGCGGAGGTCCAGGCCGTCACGAACGCGGTTGTAGAAGACCGACTCCCCCTCGGCGATGTCGGTGAGCCCGAGCAGCATGCGGGAGAAGAGCGATGCGGCCGCCTTGCTGAACAGCCGGTTCGGGAGGCCCGAGTCGGCGTCCGCGTAGGTGACCTCGAGCGCGCGCCGAGAGCTGGTGCCGTCGCTACCTCCGACCACCTTCACGTCCGTGACGTGCGCACCCAGGACGGCAGACGCCCACTCGGGTGTCATCGCCTCAGCGGACGGAGGCACGACGGAGGGGTCCTGCACGTGACGGTCGGCCCCGAGCCGCTCCCGCCCGATGTGGAACGCGACCGTCGCTCCGAGGCCGACCGCGCCGACGGCGTCGCGTGCGCTCACCGCGCCACCGGGTACGCCGCGCGGATCTTCTCCACGATGATCTGGGCGGTCTCCGCGCAGGCGGTCGTGCCGCCGTTGGCGTACTCCTTCACGGCGTCGCCGACGTTCCAGAGGCCGGCGATGTGCGTGTCGTGCGGGAGGTCGAAGCCGGCGACTGCGCGCTGCGGCGGCCAGTCGTCGCGGGTCACGGTCGTGCTGAGGATCCGCGCCTCGTCGAAGCCGGGCACCTGCTCGCGCAGGTCCTGCAGGAGCAGCTCGGTCTCCGCCTCCTCGTCGAAGTCGCCGACGGCCGGGCTGGGCACGGCCGTGCCGACGTACAGGTGCCAGCCCTCGGGTGCCATCTCCGGGCAGATGTCGGTGAAGTTGGCGATGTAGGCCAGTCG
>DATILB010000184.1:0-23494 GCA_035477015.1 Nocardioidaceae bacterium
GACCTCGAGCGCCGCCTTGGCCTCCGCTTCCGCGACCGCCGGATCAGCGTCGAGGATCACCTTGGCGATGTCCAGCCGAGTGCGCGCCAGCTCAACAGGGAGTCCGGCGGCCGCGAACAGCTCGAGCGCTTGTCGGAACCACGCCACTGCGTCGCGCGACCCTGAGGCAACGCCGACTCGGCCTCGGGCGCGTGCCAACAAGGCCTGCAAGTAGGTGCTCGGGTCGGAGTCGACGAGGAGCGCCAGTCGCTCGGTGACGTCCGCGGCGGCCGCCATGTCACCGTCCGTCAGCTCGGCGTCGACCAGCAGTGCCAAGAGTGGGCCGGCTACGACAGGCGGGCTCGTCGTGACAGTGCCGATCGGCCAGGGTGCCGGAAGCGCGGGCGCCCTGAGCCTGCGCTCCAGGACGTCGCGAGCAAGTGCGGTGCGACCGCGCGCGAGGTGCAGTGCAGCCAGCGGCTTGGCGGCATCAGGCAGCTGATCCAGCCCGTCGAGGAGCCGCTCGGCATCCTCGAGCCGACCCTGTCCAAGCCGCAGCGCCGCCAGGCGGATCAGCACGATCACCCGTGCAGCCGCGTAGCTGCCGGCAAACACCCGCAGGGCTTCGTCGAGCTCTCCCTCGGCCTCGTTCCAGAGCCCAGCTGCCGTCAGGATGCCGCCGTAGTGGGCTCGGCAGAGCGGGCCGACGCACACGAGCCCGTGCCGCTTGACCAGCTCTCCGGCCGCTCGCAGCCACTGCTCGGCCCGGGCCACGTCGTGCACTCGCTCGCAGGTCAGGAACAACGCGCAGAAGACGGACTCGACGACGTACCGGTCCTTCACCTCGTCGGCACAGATCGCCGTCAGCGCCTCGTCGAACGCGAGCATCCCCTCCCCGGCCCGGCCGGTGAGCACCAGTGTCTCGCCGAGTCGTGCCAGAGCCGCAAACTCGAGGTCGACGTCGCCGCAGGACCTGCCGAACTCCCAGGCCTCGCGCAACTGCTGCTCTCGTTGCTCGCCGTACGGCTCTCGCGTCGCGTGGGTGAGCTTGAGCCAGCCGCGCTCTGCGCCTTCCGAGTCTCCGAGCAGCCGCTCGGCCCGAGCCAGCCACCCGCCCGCGACCGCAAAGTCGCTGAAGACGTTGACGTGCAGCCACGAGATGATCCGCGCTGTCCGGGCGGCGCTGAGTACATCGCCCTCGGCCCGGTAGGCGACGAAGGCGCGTTCATGCGTCGCGATCGACTCGGGGTATTCGCCGGCCAGGTAGCGCTCGCGCGCCAGCCCCTCGAGAGACGAGCCGGTCTCCCCGGTTGCAGGTTCCGTCCCCACCCGCTCATAATGGCGCGCAAGCGACGCCTCGGCGCCTTTTCGTGGTCCCTAAGCGACGTCTCAGCGGTCCTGGAGGTACTCCAGCTGGGCTCGGACACTGAGCTCGGCGGCACCCCACAGCACGGGGTCGACGTCGGTGTAGACGTGCTCGACCACCTCACGTGGGGATGCTTCGGCCCCCAGCACGACGAGGGCGGAGCGGACCTGGCCGAGGCGCTGTTGTCGGTGGTCCAAGTAGTACGTGAGCGCCCCGAGGGCGTCGTCTATGACCGGGCCGTGGCCGGGCCAGACGTGCTCGATCTCGTGCGCCTCGGCGAGTGCATGGAGCCGCTCCAACGAGGAGAGGTAGGCGCCGAGCTTGCCATCGGGGTGGGCCACGACCGTCGTACCCCTGCCGAGGACGGTGTCGCCGGTGAGCACCGCCTTGTCCTGCGGAAGCACGAAAGAGAGCGAGTCACTGGTGTGGCCAGGGGTGCCGACGACGTGCACCTCGACGCCGTCGACGGCCACCACGTCGCCATCGTGCAGGCCCTCGGAGCCGAGGCGGAACTCCGGGTCCAGCGCACGTACGCCGCAGCCGACGAGCGACGCGAGCTCCACGGCGCCCTCGGAGTGATCGGGGTGGCCGTGGGTGAGCAGGACGACGGCGATGTCACCGGCGAGCGAACGGATGGCCTCCAGGTGGCCGTCGCCCAACGGCCCTGGATCCACGACGACTGAGCGGGCACCCTCTCGCAGGATCCAGGTGTTTGTGCCGTCGAGCGTCATCATCCCGGGGTTGGGTGCGAGGACACAGGTCGCCCGCGGCCCGAAGGAGCCGCCCGCCCAGGTCATCGGGCGGCGATCCTCTCGCCGAGTGCGACGAGCCAGGCGGGCAGCTCGAGGTAGCCCGAGCCGTCCTCCTCGTAGACCATCGTGGGCTGGATCGGGGTGAGATCGCGGCCCGCAGTCGAAGCGAGCACGGCGGCCGCGGTGGGCTGCTCGGAGACCTCCATGCAGGTGCAGTACGTCGGAGGCAGCATCATGATGCGCTCCTCGTCGACGGCGGCGACGGCCCCTGCGGCCGGCATCCACGCCACCTGTGCGGACTCCGTCGACACGTCACGAGTGACCTGGCCCTCGGGGAGCACCGCTACGAAGAACCGGGTGTCGAAGCGCTTGGGCTCGAAGACGGGCGTGATCCACCTACCCCAGTACCGCAGCAGATCGGTGCGCACCACCAGCCCGCGTCGGGACAGGAAGTCCGTGAACGAGAGCTCGCGCCCCTCCAGCGCCTGACGATCCACTTCCCAGTCGTCACCGGTCGTGTCCTCGACAACGGTGTCGGCCGTGGGGCCGGCCAGCAGCACACCGCACTCCTCGAACGTCTCGCGCACGGCCGCGCACACCAACGCCCGCGCACTCGTCGTACCGCAGTCGAGCAGCCCGCCCCACTCGGCGGCCGACGGACCGGCCCAGGCGATCTCATGGTCGAAGTCGCGCGGGTCGACGCCACCGCCGGGGAACACGCAGAAGTCGGCGAAGGTGGCCATGGCGAGGTGGCGCTTGAGTAGATACACCTCTGGACCGGACGTGCCGTCCCGCATCAGGACGACCGTGGAGGCGTCCCTCGTCGGCGCCGCCTCTTTGCTGCCGTCGACGTACCCCCTGGCGCCCTCGATGAACTCCGCGGGCAGCCGGCGACGCGGATCCATCAGGCGAACTCGACGATGAGCTCGACCTCGACCGGGGAGTCGAGCGGCAGCACGGGTACGCCGACCGCGGAGCGGGCATGACGGCCGGCATCGCCGAAGATCTCGCCGAGCAGCTCGGAAGCGCCGTTCGCGACGCCGGGCTGGCCGGTGAAGTCCGGCGTCGACGCGACGAAGACGACCGCCTTGACGATCCTTGTGACGCGCTCGATCCCGATCTCGGCGTTGATCGCGGCGAGGGCGTTGAGCGCGCACTGCTTCGCGCACGCCATCGCCTCGTCGGGCGTCACCTCACCGCCGACCTTGCCGGTCGTCATGAGCTGGCCGTCGCGCATGGGCAACTGACCGGAGGTGTAGGCGAGGGAACCCGTCGTCACTGCCGGGATGTACGCCGCAACGGGCTTCGCCACGTCGGGAAGCGTGATGCCTAGCTCCGCGAGGCGTTCGGCAACGCTCATGACTTCGGCCGCTTCAGGTAGGCGACGAGGTTCTCCGGGTTCATGCCCGGAACCACCTGGACGAGCTCCCAGCCGTCGTCACCCCAGTTGTCGAGGATCTGCTTAGTCGCATGCACGAGCACCGGCACTGTCACGTATTCCCACTTGGTCATGCCAGGGACTCTAGTCTTCAACCCGTGAGGCCGGACATCGTGGTGAGGTACGCCGACCATCCCGACGGGATCATCGATCTGCACCTCCCGGAAGCCGGCGAGGGGCCGCTGCTGGTGCTGCTGCACGGCGGCTTCTGGCGCGCCGAGTGGGACCGCACGCACACCCGGCCGATGGCCGATGCCTTCCGTCGCGAGGGCTTCGTGGTGGCGACGCCGGAGTACCGCCGGACCGGCGCCGGCGGTGGCTGGCCGTGGACCTTCGACGACGTCGGCCACGCGGTCGGCGACCTTCCCGTACTGCTGGACGACCTGGCCATCCCGGTCACGTCCACCACGTTGGTCGGTCACTCCGCCGGCGGCCATCTCGCACTGTGGCTCGCGAGCGAGGGGTTGCCCCTCGACCGCGTGGTCGGTCTCGCACCCGTCGGCGACCTCGTCGACGCCCATCGGCGAAACCTCGACGGCGGCGCCGTACACGATCTCGTCGGGGAGCCGTTCGACGCTGCGAACCCTGCCGTGCGGCTCCGGAAAGACCCCGGTTGTGCGGTCGTCGTGCTGCACGGCGCGCTCGACGCACATGTGCCCGTCGCCAATTCAGTCGGGTGGGCGCAGGACAACCCCTACGTCGACCTGCGCGTCATCGAAGGGGCTGAGCACTTCGGGTTCATCGACCCGACTTCGCAGGCCTTTACCTTCGTGCTGGAAGCACTAAAGTCTCAGGCAGTCTGACCGAGATCGGAGTCTCCATGCGCAAGTCCGCCGCTTCCCTCTTCAGCCTGCTGGCCGTCGTCGGCTCGCTGCTCCTCATGCCGGCCGCCAATGCGGCCACCGTCTCCGTCAAGGTCAGCACCACGACCGTGGACATCGGCAAGCCGGTCACGGTCAGCGGCAAGGCGACGAACGCCGATCCTGGGGACCTGATCAAGATCCAGGTCCGGAAACCCGGCACCACCCGCTGGGTGACCGTCAAGAGGGTTGCCCTGAAGGCGACGCACAAGTACTCCACCAAGATCCGACTGGCGACCCCGGGAGCCAACAAGGTGCGCGTCAAGTCGGGCAAGCTCGCGAGCCCGTCGCTGACGGTCACGGCGTACGCCTGGCTGGACCTCACGAAGCAGCCGCACATGCAGTACAGCGGCAGCCTCACGTTCATGGGTGCGACCGTGCAGCTCGGTGGGACGTCCTACACTCCGTCGATCTTCGCCGGTGGCAGCGCCGACTACCTCTGGAACGTCGACCCCGGTGTGTGCACCAACGTGAAGCTGACCCTCGGCCGCCCCGAGGACTTCGGCCCGCCCACCGGCACCTTCGCCTCGTCGCTGCAGTTCTTCAGCGACGGCCCAAGTGTTGTCCACCCGTATTTCGTCGACGGTGCACCGGTTCCGGTGGCTGAGGCCGTGCCGGCCTCGACCCTTCAGGTCTACTTCAAGTTCAGCGACTTCACGTTGAACGCCTACGCCGCGGCCGGAACTCCGATGATCCGCTGCGCAGCAGCCTCTCTCCCGGAGATCGACCCGACCGACGCTCCCTTCTAGATCAGGGGCGGCTCGGTCGCCTTCCTGACCTCGTCCTCGGTGACGCCCGGCGCGAGCTCGACCAGCTTGAGCCCCTCGGGCGTCACGTCGATGACGGCGAGGTCCGTGATGATCCGCTGCACCATGCCGAGCCCGGTGTAGGGCAGCGAGCACTCGTTGACGATCTTGTACTCGCCGTCCTTGGCGACGTGCTCCATCAGCACGATGACGCGCTTGGCACCGTGGACAAGGTCCATCGCGCCGCCCATCCCCTTGACCATCTTTCCGGGGATCATCCAGTTGGCGATGTCACCCTTCGCCGAGACCTGCATCGCGCCCAGGATCGCGGCGTCGATCTTGCCGCCGCGGATCATCCCGAAGGACGTCGCCGAGTCGAAGAACGACGCGCCTCGACGCAGCGTGACGGTCTCCTTGCCTGCGTTGATCAGGTCGGGGTCGACGTCCTCTTCGGCCGGGTAGGCGCCGACGCCGAGGATGCCGTTCTCGGACTGGAGCACGAGCTCGACGTCGTCGGCGACGTAGTTGGGCACCAGGGTCGGCAGGCCGATGCCGAGGTTCACGTACGAACCGTCGGTCAGCTCCGAGGCCGCGCGCGCCGCCATCTCCTCACGGGTCCAGGCCATCAGGAACGCCCTGCCTCTCGAATGGTCCTCTTCTCGATCCGCTTGTCCGCAGCCTGCTCCGGAGTCAGGGGTACGACGCGCTGCACGAACACTCCCGGGGTGTGGATCGAGTCCGGATCGAGCTCACCGGGCTCGACCAGCTCCTCGACCTCCGCGATCGTGATGCGCCCGCTCATGGCGGCCAGCGGGTTGAAGTTGCGGGCGGACTTGTTGAAGACCAGGTTGCCGTGCCGGTCGCCCTTCCACGCGCGCACCAGCCCGAAGTCGCAGACGATGGCCCGCTCGAGGACGTACTCGCGGCCGTCGAACTCCTGCGTCTGCTTCGGGGGCGAAGAGACGATCACGTTGCCCTCGGCGTCGTACTTCCAGGGGAGCCCGCCGTCGGCGACCTGGGTGCCGACACCGGTCGCGGTGAAGAACGCGGGGATGCCTGAGCCGCCTGCCCGGAGCCGTTCGGCCAGAGTCCCCTGCGGGGTCAGCTCGACCTCCAGCTCACCGGCGAGGTACTGCCGGGCGAACTCCTTGTTCTCCCCCACGTACGAGGAGATCATCCGGCGGATCCGCTTGTTGAAGAGCAGGACACCGAGGCCCCACTCGTCCACGCCGCAGTTGTTGGAGACCGCCTCCAGATCGGTGACACCCGTATCGAGCAGTGCCTGGATCAGGACCGACGGGATGCCGCACAGCCCGAACCCACCGACCGCGAGCGACGACCCCGATGTGATGTCCGCAACGGCCTCAGCGGCGGACGCCACCACCTTGTCCATCTCTGCTCCCTCATCCGACGTTAACGATCACTAACATAACCCGTCCGGGTGACAGCCGTCACCGCCACCACCCTCCTTATTCGCAGTAGGCTCCGCAACGTGACCGACTGGGACAAGGTGCGCCTGCACGTCGTGACCGGCAAGGGCGGGACCGGCAAGACCACGGTGGCCGCCTCGATCGCCCTGGCACTGGCGTCGCGCGGCCAGCACGTGCTGCTCTGTGAGGTGGAGAACCGGCAGGGCATCGCCCAGCTCTTCGACGTACCTCCGCTGCCCTACGAGGAGCGACGCATCGCTCAGGGCCCGGACAACGGCGGCGACGTCTACGCGCTCGCCATCGACGCCGAGTCCGCGATGCTCGAGTACCTCGCGCTCTTCTACCGCCTCGGCGGCCGGGCCGGCAAGGCGCTCGACCGCTTCGGGGTCATCGACTTCGCGACCACGATCGCTCCAGGTCTCCGCGACGTGATCCTGACCGGCAAGGTGTACGAAGCCGTCGAGCGCAACAGCCGCAACAAGGACGCCCGCGTGTACGACGCTGTCGTCCTGGACTCGCCGCCCACCGGCCGCATCTCGCAGTTCCTCAACGTCAACGGCGAGTTCGGCGAGCTGGCGAAGGTCGGCCCGGTCAAGGGGCAGGCCGACAAGGTCATGCAGCTGATGCGGTCTCCGCGCACCGCCGTTCACCTGGTTACCGTGCTGGAGGACATGCCCGTCCAGGAGACCATTGACGGCATCACGGAGCTGAGCGGCGCAGGGCTCCATGTCGGAAGCGTCATCGTGAACCTCGTCCGGCCGAAGACCCTCGACGACACCTCGCGGGCCCAGGCGCTCAAGGGCAAGCTGCCCCGGGACGTCGTCACTGCCGAGCTGACCCAGGCCGGCATCAACGCCACCGACGAGCTCGTCGACGGCCTCTTGGCCGAGGCGCGCGACCACGCCGAGCGGCGGGCTCTCGAGGACGAGCAGCGTGCGCGCATCGCGACGTTGGACAACACCGTGTGCGAGCTGACCCGACTCAGCGACGGCATCGACCTGGGCGGCCTCTACGAGCTCGCCCTCGACCTCCGAGACCAAGGATTCTGACGTGAAGGCGAACCCTCGCGTGGGCCCGCTCGCATCCCGTCCCGGCGAAGCGCCCCCGCATCTCGACGTCAACGCTCTGTTGGACGACCCCGGGACCCAGGTCATCGTGTGCTGTGGCTCAGGTGGAGTCGGCAAGACCACGACGTCCGCCGCCCTGGCACTGCACGCTGCCGAGCGGGGCAGGAAGGTGGTCGTCCTCACCATCGACCCGGCCCGCCGGCTGGCCCAGTCGATGGGCATCGAGAAGCTCGACAACGTGCCCCGGCCGGTGCCGGGAGTGACCAGCAAGTCCGGGTCGCTCGACGCCATGATGCTCGACATGAAGCGCACGTTCGACGAGGTGGTCGAGAGCCAGGCCACCCCTGAGAAGGCAGCGCAGATCCTCAGCAACCCCTTCTACGTCGCGCTTTCATCTTCGTTCGCGGGGACGCAGGAGTACATGGCGATGGAGAAGCTCGGCCAGCTGCGCAACGATGCGCGAAAGACCGGTCGGTGGGACCTGATCATCGTCGACACTCCTCCGGCCCGCTCGGCGCTCGACTTCCTCGACGCACCCGAGCGGCTCTCCGGCTTCCTCGACGGCCGCTTCATCAAGCTGTTGCTCGCGCCGGCCAAGGGCCCGGCCAAGCTGATGACGGCCGGCTTCAGTGCGGTGACGAACACCATGGCGAAGGTCGTCGGCGCCCAGGTGCTGAAGGACCTGCAGATGTTCGTGGCGGCATTCGACACGCTCTTCGGCGGCTTCCGTGCACGGGCGCAGCAGACGTTCGAGCTGCTGCAGACCAAGGAGACCGCGTTCCTGGTGGTGGCCGCTCCCGAGCCTGATGCGCTGCGCGAGGCGGCGTACTTCGTCGAGCGTCTCGAGGCCGAGAAGATGCCGCTTGCCGGGCTCGTGGTCAACCGCGCGAGCCGACCCGGTGACGGGCTGACCATCGAGCAGGCCATCGTCTCTGCCGCACGCCTCGACGAGGAGGGGGCGAAAGGACCGACCGCGGACCTGCTGCGGTTGCACGCAGACCGGTTGCGGCTGGTGTCGCGCGAGAGCCACCTGCGTCAGCGGTTCGTCGCAGCACACCCGCACGTGCCGACCGTCGTGGTGCCAGCCTTGTCGACCGACGTACACGACCTCGACGGCCTTCGTGCCGTGGGTTCGCTGCTCACCGCCTGAGCCACGAAAAAGCCTCGTCCACGGGGACCACTCCCAAAGTCAGGGTCCCCGCGACGCGGCGTTCAGGTGTCAGGCGCTGACGGTGCTTGCGAGGACGACCGCGATGTGCTCCTCACGAGCGGTCTCCAGCAGGCGGCGCCAGGACGTGATGTTCGGGCGCTTGCGCAGAAGCGCACGGCGCTCCCGCTCGGTCATTCCGCCCCAGACGCCCCACTCGATCTGGTTGTCGAGGGCCTCTGCGAGGCACTCGGTCCGGACCGGGCAGCCGGCGCAAAGCTGCTTGGCGCGATTCTGAGCGGCACCGCGGACGAACAGCTCGTCCGGGCGGCTTTGGTTGCACGAGGCCTTGGAGGCCCAGTCGTCATTCCAGTTCATTTCGGCGTATCCCTCCGAGAATGGAGTCCGGCTCTCTCTCCCAAAAGGCCGGCTGGTGGGGTAATCCCCAATAAGAAAGGTAAAGATCCGCGGGTAGTTGAAACAGACACAAGGGGTTCAAATGCATATGACCCAAAATGACTATGAGCACCAGCCGAACGTCCGTTTTGGGCATCCTCCGAGTCGTCAATTGCAGCCTTGTGTGACACCTGTTGTGAACTGTGACACGCCGTTCGGCGACCGACTAGTCATTTCGGACTATGTCCGGTGTGACCAAGGTCGGCGAGTCGAATGGACTACATGCGTGTAATTCATCCGAGCATCGGCTATGGGACCGCCCCTGAGTGTGTGGGTCGGGCATTGCTCGCCGCTCACGTAACCTTGGCCCATGCCGGCGCGCCACCCCGACGACCTGACCTCCTCCCGAGTCATCAACCACCTCGTGGTGATGCTCGGCGTGGCCGCCGCGATGGGGCTCTTGGTCGCGGGTCTGGTCATCCCGTTCGCCGGGGTTGCCGGGGTCGCAAGCCGCAACCTCGCGGACTCGATGGACAAGCTTCCGGCCGACCTGACCGCCGCCCCGCTCGCGCAGCGAACCCGCGTGCTGGCCAACGACGGCACCGTGATCGCCACCTGGTACGACCAGAACCGCGTCAACGTCCGGCTCGACCAGGTGTCCGAGGTGATGAAGCAGGCGATCCTCTCGATCGAGGACGCGCGGTTCTACGAGCACGGCGCCCTCGACATCAAGGGCACCATCCGCGCCTTCATCACCAACCAGGCGAACAGCGGCGTCGTCCAGGGCGGCTCGTCCATCACCCAGCAGATGGTGAAGATGACCCTGGCGCTCCAGGGCACCGCCGAGCAGCGCAAGGCAGCCACCGAGGACAGCTACCGACGCAAGTGGAACGAGCTGCGCTACGCCGTCGCGTTCGAGCAGAAGTACTCCAAGCAGTGGATCCTCGAGCGCTATCTGAACATCGCCTACTTCGGGGATGGAGCCTGGGGCATCGAGGCGGCAGCCCGGCACTTCTTCTCCAAGCCGGCCAGCAAGCTCAAGCTCGGCGAGGCCGCCGTCCTGGCCGGACTGGTGAAGAACCCGACCCGCTACGACCCGACGAACAACACCGCTGAGTCGCGCAGCCGGCGTGACGTCGTCCTGAACCGGATGGCTGAGCTCAACGTCATCACGGCCGAGCAGGCCATCAAGGCCAAGAAGCGCAAGCTCGGACTCAAGATCACCAAGTCCAAGAACGGCTGCGTCGAGGCGATGGACTCGCAGGCCTCGTGGTTCTGCGACTACCTGCGCGAGTACCTCCTCCAGGACCGCAGCCTCGGCCGCACCGTTCGCCAGCGTGAGCACCTGCTCAACTCCGGCGGTCTGACCATCCACACCACGCTCGACCCGCGCTTCCAGATCGCTGCCAACAACTCGGTCAGGGCGCACGTCTTCCCGACGGACAACGCCATCGGTGGCCTCGCGATGGTCGTCCCCGGCACCGGTGAGGTGCGCGCACTGGCGCAGTCACGGCCCATGGGTCGCGACAAGAAGAAGGGCCAGACCTTCCTCAACTACGTCGTGCCGACCAAGTACGGCGACTCGGGCGGCTTCCAGGCCGGGTCCACCTTCAAGGTCTTCACGCTCGCCGCTGCCATCACCCAGGGCATGCCCTTGTCCACGCGGATCAACGCGCCGCAGTCGTACACCGTGCCGGCGTACAGCCTCAAGGACTGCCCGGGACGCGGCAACATCGTCGAGGACTGGCCGGTCAGCAACTCCACGGGATCGGGCTCGTTCGACCTGTACAGCGGCACCCAGCAGTCGGTGAACACCTTCTTCGCCCAGCTCGAGCAGCGCACGGGCCTGTGCGAGCCGGTCACGCTGGCCCAGGACATGGGCGTCGACGTACCGGATCGCGACCGGGTCGGGCCGTTCACGCTGGGCGTGACGTACGTGAACCCACTGACCATGGCCGGCGTCTACGCGACCTTCGCCGCTCGCGGTGTCTACTGCGAGCCGCGCCCGGTCACGCAGATCCTGGACAGCCGGGGCAAGGTCGTCGCCGACTACCCCGACAAGTGCAACCAGGTGCTGCGCAGCGACGTCGCTGACGCAGTCAACGACATCCTGCGTGGCGTCGTGGAGCCGGGTGGCTTCGGCTACGCGCTCAACCCCGGTCAGCCCTCGGCCGGCAAGACGGGTACCCGTCAGGACAACAAGTCGGTCTGGTTCGACGGCTACACGCCGGACCTGGCGGCAGCCGCGATGATCGCCGGCGCGAACAGCCTGGGCCACGAGATCAGCCTCAACGGGCAGACCGTCGGCGGCCTCTACATCACGCGGGCATTCGGCTCGACCAACGCCGGACCGATCTGGGGCGACGCGATGAAGGCGATCGCGCAGTACCTCCCAGACACCGACTTCACCGAGCCGAGTGCGACTACCATCGCCGGGCGCGTGGTCACCGTGCCCTCCGTCCAAGGCCTCAGCCCGTCCACTGCGGCGAGGATCCTGCGCAAGGCGGGCTTCCTGCCGAGTGTCGGTGCGTACGTCGACTCGTCGTTCCCGCGCGGCACCGTCGCCTACCTCAGCGTCCGCTCGGGCTCACAGATCGGCACCGGCAGCCCGATCGTCATCTACGTGTCCAACGGCACCCCGCCACGTCAGCCCGACCCGGGCGGCGGCGACGCTGGTGGCGGTGGCACCGACAAGCCCGGCAAGGGCAATGGGCGGGGCAACAAGCCATAGGCGTTACGCGAGCTGGCGCTTGACCTCCGCGGAGACCGCACCTCCGTCGGCCTTCCCCTTCACCTGCGCCTGCAGCGCGCCCATGACGCGGCCCATCGCCTTCATGCCGTCGCCGGCGACGCCGAGCTGCTCGATGGCCGCGGTCACCAGGGCCGCGATCTCAGCCTCGGTGAGCTGAGCCGGCAGGTAGTCGGCGATCACCGCGGCCTCGGCACGCTCCTTGGCCGAGCTCTCGGCGCGACCTGCGTCCTCGAACGCCGTTGCCGCCTCGCGCCGCTTCTTCGCCTCGCTGGAGAGCACCGTCAGGACGTCGTCGTCGGTGAGCTCCTTGGCCTCCTTGCCGGCCACCTCGGCGTTGGTGATCGCCGTCAGCACCATGCGGATCGTGGACGACCGCAGCTCGTCACGCGCCTTGATGGCAGTCACCAGGTCTGTCCGCAGTCGGTCCTTCAACTCGCTCATGCCCCCGATTGTGGCAGCCTGGTTCTATGCGCCTCCCCACCCGCCTCGCTCTGGCGGCCTTCGCCTCGGGTGCTGCCGGGCTGGGATACGCGTATGCCGAGTCGCAGTGGTTCGTCCTGCGCCACGCCTCCGTCGCGGTCCTGCCCCCGGGCATGCCGCCGCTACGCGTCCTGCACGTCACGGACCTACACCTCACACCGAACCAGAAGCGAAAGCACGACTGGCTGCGCGGGCTGGCCGCCCTGGAGCCCGACCTGGTGATCAGCACCGGCGACAACCTCGCCGCCCTGGACGCCGTACCCAGCGTGCTCTCGGCGTACGGCGACCTGCTCGATGTGCCGGGCGTCTTCGTGTTCGGGTCGAACGACTACTACGCGCCGACCTTGAAGAACCCGATCGACTACTTCCTGTCGCCGGACAAGCGCACCATCAACTCTCCCCCGCTGCCCTGGCGCGACCTGCGCGACGGGTTCAACGCGGCCGGGTGGGTCGACCTCAGCAACCGCCGCGACACCCTCAAGGTCGGTGACGTGACGCTCGCTTTCGCCGGGGTCGACGACCCGCATCTCAAGTACGACGATCTGGCGGCGGTGCTCGGACCGGCCGATTCTTCGGCCGACCTGCGCATCGGGGTGACCCACGCGCCGTACCTGCGGGTGCTCGACCAGTACGCCGCTGACGGTTACGACATCACGATGGCCGGCCACACGCACGGCGGCCAGGTCTGCCTGCCGATCAAGGGGGCGCTGGTCACCAACTGCGACCTCGAGACGGCCCGGGCGAAGGGACTGCACCGCCATCCGGCGGACTCGCAGCCCGGCGACCCGGAGTCCAGCTGGCTGCATGTCTCCGCCGGGCTGGGCACGTCGCCGTACTCCCAGATCCGGTTCTGCTGCCGTCCGGAGGCGACCCTCCTCACGCTGGACCCGATTTCTTGACCGGGCCTGCCTCCCGGTAGACTCGCCGACGCTGTCGCGGGCTGTGGCGCAGCTTGGTAGCGCGCTTCGTTCGGGACGAAGAGGCCGCAGGTTCAAATCCTGTCAGCCCGACAGAAAATCAGGGCGCTCCCTCCTTGGGGGCGCCCTGAGCTCATGTCCGGCTCATGTCCGGGCCAGCTCGAACCCCGCGCGACCCAAGATCCCAGGCATCGCGTCGATGCGCGAGATGTTGTAGTCGATCCACTCCGGCTTCAGCTCCTCGAAGGGCACCAGCTGCGGTGTGACCTTCTCCCGTGCGTCACGCACGGCGCCGTAGCGCCAGCCATCGGAACCGCGCCGCGCACGCCAGCGGTTGTGGTCCCGCTCGGCCAGCCGCCTGACCTCGTCGGGCGAGAACGCGACGGTCCCTGCTCCCCAGTGCCGCAACGGCAGCAGCTCGAACCGGTTCTCGTGGAGTGCGTCCACCAAGCCGTCGGCAGCCTCGCGCCCGGCTTCACGCTCCTCGTCGGTCAGGTCCGCCCAGAGTGGGTCGCACACTCCACGCGCGGCGGCGCGGACGAGGTGATCGGCGTACAGCGCGCGGGCGAGCTCCTCACGCACCCCGCCGTCGATGAGGGTCGGTGAGCAGGTGCGGTCCAGCATCGGGAACAGGCGCAGGCCGGGGTATCTCGGCTGGCCGTCCTCGTCGTCCATCACGGTCTCGCCCAACCCGTCGTCCCCGCGCGTGCGGATGACGATGGGGATGGTCGGGTCGTCGAGGGTGCGGTGCAGGAAGAGGCCGGTCGCCAACGCCACCGACTCGTCATCCAGGACCACCGCGATGAGCGTGGGCTTCAGCTGCGTGAGCCGGTCGTTGAAGTCGGCCAAACCTTCGGGGGTCGGCGCTTCCACGTCGATGGTGAGCACCTTGGCGTCGAGTGCTTCGATCAGCCCCGGGTGCTGCATCTCCAACGCCTGCAGACGCATCGGTGCCTCGCGGTCGACCAGGGTCGCGGGCAGCGGCCCGACGCCGGTCTCGGCCCACTGCTGCGCCGATGCCAACACCAGGGCTCGACCGAGCTGGCCAAGGCCGATCACGACGAGGTGCGGCTTGCTCCCAGCCTCGAGCGCCAGGTGGTCACTCACCAGGGCGCGGGCGCCGCGCTCGTGCATGTTGAAGAACTCGACCCGGACGGTGTCGTCGCCGCCGACGCCCGAGCCGCGCAGGAACTCGGTGAGCTCGGCGTCCTGCAGGTGCACCGAGACCCGTAGGTCCACGGCACGACGTGGACGCGGCACCTTGCGGGCGGCCACCCCGATCGCGACGTTGACGGCGTCGCTGCGACCCAACGCCACCAGGCTCGAGGCGCGGTCAAGCCGAAGTGCCCTGAGGACCTGCGGGTCCTTGGGATCGCCGACCAGCACCGGGATGTCGCGCGCGCGCAGCTGGGCGACCCCGGAGCCGTGGACCTCTGGGTCGACGGCCACGACCTTGCGTCCGGCGTCCTGCAGGGCCAGCGCCAGGCGAGTGCCCGAGGCGCCGAGACCCGCGACGACGGTGTGGCCACGGAAAGACTTGATCCGGTAGCGCACGAACTGCTCCTTGAACACGATCGTCGCCGCCTGCAGCAGCGTGCCCGTAGCCATCAGGGGCGCCGCGAACCGGGCCAGCTCAAGCCTCCAGTTCAGGTCGCTACCACTGTCGCCGTACGACAGGATCGCGAGCTGGAGCATCAGGTAGACGTTGTCCAGGAACCCGCGTCCGAGGCCCTCTTCCTTCGACTGCTCGACGAAACCGCCGTAGCCCAGCGCGACCAGGATCACCCAGGCCGCAGCCAGCAGATACCAGCGCTTACGAGAGTCGCTGAAGAACCTCACTCCGGGATTCAAGCAGCCTTGAGTACCAGACCACCATCTCCTGCGTCCACGACGACCTTCTGACCGTCGTTGACCTCGCCGGAGATCAGCATCTTCGCCAGCGGGTCGCCGATGGCAGTCTGGATCAGCCGCTTGAGCGGGCGGGCGCCGTACGCCGGGTCGAAGCCGGTGTCGGTGAGCCACGTCTGCGCAGCCTCGGTGACCTCGAGGCCGATGCGCCGCGGGGCGAGCCGCTTGGCCAGCAGGTCGAGCTGCAGGTCCACGATCTTCGCCAGGTCCTCCTTGGTCAGCGCGTCGAAGAGCACGATCTCGTCGAGCCGGTTGAGGAACTCCGGCTTGAACGACTGCCGCACGACGGCCATCACGGACTCGCGCTTCTTCTCCAGGTCGAGCGTCGGGTCCACGAGGTACGTCGAGCCGAGGTTCGACGTCATCACGATGACGACGTTGCGGAAGTCGACGGTGCGGCCCTGGCCGTCGGTGAGGCGGCCGTCGTCGAAGACCTGGAGCAGGATGTCGAACACCTCGGGGTGGGCCTTCTCGACCTCGTCGAGCAGCACGACGGAGTACGGCCGTCGACGGATCGCCTCGGTGAGCTGGCCTCCCTCGTCGTACCCGACGTAGCCGGGCGGGGCGCCGACGAGCCGCGACACGGAGTGCTTCTCGGAGTACTCACTCATGTCCACGCGCACGATCGCGCGCTCGTCGTCGAACAGGAAGTCCGCGAGCGCCTTCGCCAGCTCGGTCTTGCCGACGCCGGTCGGGCCGAGAAACAGGAAGCTGCCGGTCGGGCGGTTCGGGTCGGAGATCCCGGCGCGCGAACGGCGTACGGCGTCGGACACGGCGTTCACCGCGGCCTTCTGGCCGATCAGGCGGGTGCCGAGGACATCCTCCATCCGGAGCAGCTTGGCGGTCTCGCCCTCCAGCAGCCTGCCGGTCGGGATGCCGGTCCAGGCCTCGACGACGTCGGCGATCTCCTCGGAGCCGACCTCTTCGCCGACCAGAGGTGGAGCCTCCGTCTTCTCGCCCTCCTCGAGCGAGACGATCTGCTTCTCGAGCTCGGGGATCTTGCCGTAGTTGATCTCACTTGCCTTCTCGAGGTTGCCCTCGCGCAGGTGCCGCTCCGCCTCTATGCGGAGCTGGTCGAGCTGTCGGCGGAGCTCACCCTCGCCCTCCAGCGAGGTCTTCTCCTTGGCCCAGCGGGCGTCGAGCCCGCGCAGCTCCTCCTCCTTGTCCGCGAGGTCCTTGCGCAGGGCGGCCAGCCGCTCCTTGGAGGCCTCGTCCGTCTCCTTCTCGAGCGCGAACTCCTCCATCTTGAAGCGGTCCACCGCACGACGGAGCTGGTCGATCTCCTCGGGCGACGACTCGATCTCCATGCGCAGCCGGGACGCGGCCTCGTCGATGAGGTCGATGGCCTTGTCCGGAAGCTTGCGGCCCGTGATGTAGCGGTCGCTGAGGGTCGCCGCCGCCACCAGAGCCGCGTCGGTGATGCGGACCCCGTGGTGGGCTTCGTACTTCTCCTGGATGCCGCGCAGGATCTGGATCGTGTCCTCCACCGAGGGCTCGCCGACGAACACCTGCTGGAACCGACGCTCGAGAGCCGGGTCCTTCTCGAGGTGCTCGCGGTATTCGTCGAGCGTCGTCGCGCCAATCATGTGCAGCTCGCCCCGAGCCAGCATCGGCTTGAGCATGTTGCCCGCGTCCATCGCGGAGTCGCCGCCGGCACCTGCACCGACGACCGTGTGCAGCTCGTCGATGAAGGTGACGATCTGGCCTTCGGCGTCCTTGATCTCGTTGAGCACGGCCTTGAGCCGCTCCTCGAACTCGCCTCGATACTTCGCGCCGGCGACCATCGCGCCGAGGTCGAGCGAGAGCACGCGCTTGCCCTTGAGGGAGTCCGGGACGTCACCAGAGACGATGCGCTGGGCGAGCCCTTCGACGACTGCGGTCTTCCCGACGCCGGGCTCACCGATGAGCACCGGGTTGTTCTTGGTACGCCGTGACAGCACCTGGATCACGCGACGGATCTCCGCATCCCGGCCGATGACCGGATCCATCTTTCCGTCGCGTGCTCGAGCAGTGAGGTCGACGGAGTACTTCTCGAGCGCCTGGAAGCTCGACTCCGGGTCCTGGCTCGTGACGCGCACCGAACCGCGGACGGTGGTCAGTGCAGCCCGCAGCGCGTCGGCGGTCGCACCAGCGCTCGTGAGAATCGTGGCAGCGGCCGAGTCGACCTTGGCGGCTGCGATCAGCAACAGCTCGGTCGAGGTGAAGTCGTCCTTCAGCTCGGCGGCGATGTCCTGCGACTGCTGGAGCACCTGCAGCGCAGCACGGGAGTACGACGGTGCGCTCACCGTGGAGCCGCTGGCGGTGGGCTGCTTCTTCAGCTCAACGTCCACGGCAGCGCCCAACGTGGCCGGTGACGCGCCCGTCGCCTGGAGCAGCGGGTGGATGATCCCGTCGGTCTGGCCGAGCAGAGCGTCCAGCAGGTGCAGCGCGTCCACCTGGGTGTGCCCGGCGGCGACTGCCGCCTGGATGGCGCTGTTGATCGCCTCTTGGCTGCGCTTGGTGAACTTCGAAACGTCCATGTGGTGCGTAGTCCTCCCTCGTGACACGTCACAGGTATCAACGCGTACAAAGTTGAGTCCGTTCCACTCAACTCTCGAACTTTCGGGGGTCGATCTAGGGCCGAATGACTGATTTCGGCGCTTTAGCCCTATCTTCGCCCTCTCCGCCCACCAGTCTGGTACATGGCTCCCCCTTTGGGAGCCTCTCTCGGGCACCAGGGGATACATCCGAGGAACAGGGGTCTCGTATGACCAGGCACGCGCTTCGTCTTGCCGGAGTCGGCTCTATCGCGGTGGCCGCCACCAGTCCGTTGTGGTGCGCACCGGCCGCCTACGCGGGCTGTGGCGAGGAGGCCGTGCCCGCCGTCTACGACACCATCGTGCACCCCGACGTGTGGGTGACCCAGCCGGCGGTGACCCACTCCGAGTGGCTGTGGACCAGGCAGGTCAGCACCTTCGAGGTCGAGCTGTCGCGCGTCGTCACCGCCGCGTACAACCTGATCGGCTGGAGCCGGGTCATCGACACGCTCGAGTACGAGTACTCGCGTGTCGTCGTCGACCAGCCCGCCGTTCCGCCGGTTCCGCCCACTGCCGAGGTCGGGCACTGGGAGACCCAGGTGGTCACTCCCGCGGTCTACCAGGTCCTCTACGAGTTCGTGCACCGCAACGGCCAGGTCCGCTGGGAACCGCCGGAGTGGAACTCCAACTCCAACCCGAGCAGCAACGGCTGGTTGTGGTCCGGCAACACCCAGCAGGTGCTGATCACTCCTGAGGTGACCCAGCAGGTGTGGGTCGTGGACGCTCCCGCCACCCCGGGCACCCCCGGAACCCCCGCAGTCACGCACGTCGAGACCGACTGGGCGCTCAGCGACCCGGGCGGCAGCTGGGTGGCCACGGGCGCGAGCCGGGTCGCGAACTCCGTGACCGAGAACGAGACCCTCCCCGAGGGCCAGACGCCGGCGGGTTCCGGCTGGGTGAACGGCGGCATCGTCGGCACGGTGGGCGCTGTCCTCCAGTTCCAATGGATCCCCGACACCGATCCCACTCCGGCGGGCTGGACCCCAACCGGCAACAGTCAGGTGTCGGGCTCGGTCACCGAGACCACGCCCACGACGTCGGCCGCAGCCCCGGGGCAGGGCTGGTCGCCCGTGCAAGGCAGCGAGGTCGTGGTCGTCGACCGGCCGGCTCAGCAGGTCCTGCAGACTCCTGGCTACAACCAGCAGGTGCTGGTGAGCCCGGCCGTCGATGCAACCGAACCGTGCCTCGTGCTCGACCAGACGAACGAGCCTGAGCCGGAGCCCGCGACACTGCCGGCCACCGGCAACGACATCCCGGCCTGGCTGCCCGCGGCAGGGGTCCTGTCGATGGCCGCAGGCGTCGTCTTCGTGGTGCCTCGGCGTCGTCGTACCGAAGCGTCCTAACGCCGGACTGTGATCGTCACGGAGTCGCTCGACGTGGCTCCGTCATCGTCCCTCACGGTCAGTGTGAACACGTGCGTCCCGATACCGCGGGAGAGCGTGAGCTTAGGCGTGGACCCCACCACGTTGCCTGACTGGACCCACGTCCAGGCGTTGAGGAAACCGTCAGGGTCGGTGGACAGTGACCCGTCCAGGATGAACGTCGCCACACCGGTCTTCTTGTTGATCCGGAGCACCTTGTCGGCACCAGCGCGTGCGATCGGGGCGACGTTCGCGGGTGGCGGCGGCGGAGGCGGCGGAGCGGCGGCACCTAGCGGACCCTTCGAGATGTCGAGCGCGATCGGGGCACCCTGGGCGCCCTGCCATGCGTAGGCCCGAAGCGTGTACGTACCTGCGACCTGCGGGCGGATCGCGATCGTCTCCTGTCGCCCGATCCCGCACTGGAGGCCGTCGAGCGCGCACTCGCTGACCGCGAGCACCTGACCGTTCGGTGCGCGCAGCTCCATGTCGATGTCCGGGTCCCACTCGACGATGAGGCAGCCGAAGTAGCACAGTGGCTGGCCGGTGATCGTCATCGAGATCGCCAGCGGTACCCCGACACCGTCGGCGGCTACGACGATCGGAATGTCGATCGAGCCGCCGTCCGGAACGGTTCCAGTCACGCGAGATAGCTGCGGGAAGGCCGTGCGCCGTACCGGCGAGACACCCATGACCTGGTCGACCAGGGCGCGTACGTCGATGAGGCCGGCGCCGTACTCGTTGTCCGTGCCGGCGGCACCCATGTCCTTGGCGGTGCCCGTCAGGGCGGAGCGGATCTGGGCCGGCGTGGCAGCGGGTGCAGCCTCGCGGGCGAGGACCACGGCGCCTGCGACGTACGGCGTTGCCATCGAGGTGCCGCTCAGGGTCTCGTAGCCTTCGGCGGACCCCGCGACAGCAGCGGTGACGGACGTCCCGGGCGCCGCGATGTCGGGCTTGGTGCGACCGTCGACGGTCGGTCCGCGGCTGGAGAACGCAGCGAGCCAGATGCCGTCGTCCCGCCGCGCCGAGAACGCCGGGTTCGAGTGCTCCGATACAGCGCCGACCGTAATCGCACCGGTGGCGGTGCCGGGCGCGTTGATCGACCCGGGCTGGTCCCCACTGTTGCCTGCCGCAACCACGACCACGTCGCCGCCGGCGTACGCGGCGTTCACAGCCTGGCTGACCACGTCGGTGCCGTTGCCACCGATGGTGTCGCCGAGGGACATCGAGATCACCGAGACGCCGGGCTGGGCTGCGCACCACTGGATGCCCGCGATGACCTGGTCGTCGGAGCCGAAGCCGGTCGAGTCGAGGACCTTGGCGGAGTACAGGGTCGCGGCAGGCGCGACACCCTGGAACGTCGCGGCCTGGGCGCCACCGCCACCGTCGCCCGCAGCGATGCTCATCACGTGAGTGCCGTGGCCGTGGTCGTCGTACGCCGAGCTCAGACCGCCGATGGCGTCGAAGAAGGCCACCGTCCGCGGCGCGATCTGCTCGTGGCTCGGGTCGGTGCCGGTGTCGATGACGCAGAGGCCGATGCCGCTGCCGTCGACGCCCGGGTGGTCGACCGGGACCGCAGAGGCCCCGAAGTCGCGGTTGGTGCCGTCGTCGAGGACGTGCATCGTGCCGATCTTCTGGACGCGCTGCACACCCGGCGTACGGGCGAGCGCGCGAGCCTGGCCGGCGGTCATGGACGCGGAGAAGCCGTTGACCAGTGGGAGCGCCCTCCGGATCGAGAAGGAGCCGACCGCTCGCTTCCCGGCTGACGCGGAAAGCCCGGTCACGATGACGTCGAAGCGGCGGCTGGCGCTGGCGCTGCGCAGCTCTGCCTGGAAGGCGTCGTCGACGTGGTCGCCGTCGCGGTCACCATGGGACACAGCCGGCGCTGGTCGACCATCACCGCCGCCGCCGCCGGAAGGCGCGGCAGCCGCCGCGAGTGGCGTCAGCACCAGGGCCGCAGCAGTGACGGCCAATAGTCCGCGATGAGGCATCCCCACACACTCCTCAGATCGGGGAACCCCCTCCCCGAGGACAACGCTAGGCAGCCTGGGGCCGCAGCACCATGACGCAATCGGGTCAGATCGGGATTAGTTGCCTGTCGGATCGCTGTCGAGGTTCGGGGCCGCGTGCAGCGGCAGGTCCGCGAGCGACTCCGACGGCGCGAGCACCGCCTTGCAGAAGTCCTCGCCGAACGGCGTGAGGTGGATGCTGCGGCGGACGACCTTGTGCGCCCGGACCGAGTGCATGGCCTCGAGCACGTCAGGCTGCGCCTCGACCACCTGGTACGGCATTGGGTCCGGGAGCTGCTCTCGCGAGAACCAGATCATGCCGAGGCGGAACAGGTTGTGCAGGTACGACGGCACCTGGTCGACGTACCGGACTCCTGCGCGCGGACCGATCATCGTCATGCCCGACTTCACCAGGCGCGAGCTGACCATGCCGACGGGGCCGCCGGTGCGGACGTCGACGGACGGCTGGGGCCCGTTGCGCAGCAGGAGCAGCAGGATGCGGCCCTCATCGGGGGCGAGCTCGGTGAGGATCCGGGCGTACGCCGGGTGACCCTGGTCGTTGTTCCACACGTCCCGCGAGCGCATCAGGAGCGCCTCGCCCTGGTCACGGAGCGACTGGGCGATCTTCTCCTGCCGGGTCGCGGACGCATTGCCGTTCTGCTGGGCCGTCGACTGCGAGCCCGAGATCGAGGCGCTCACGTCGACCACGGCCTGCGGGATCGGGACCCCCGAGCTGACTGCCTTGGCCAGGTCGGCGACCACGGTCGAGGCGTTGACGACGCTCTGCGCGAACTCGACGGCTTCCCGTGGGTTGGTCGCAGCGCGGAGCATGGCGCGCGCGCCCTTCACGCCGGCCACGACACCCCACTCGGTCGTGCGCAGCCACGAGGTGGCTGCAAGGCGCACCAGCCCGGGCAACGCGTCGAACGCAGGGGAAGGGACGTTGTCCCCCGACCGCGCGGGCAGCCGGTCGTCGTACTCGCTCATGATCCGCTAACTCCGAAAATCGCCAGGTGGATGAACCCGCCCGCCAGGCCCATGATCGCGCCGTGGGCGTACAGCATCCATTCGTCTTCCTTGATGGCCGAGCGCATCATCTCGACGAAGTCGTCAGGGTGAAGCTCCTTGGTGCGTGCGGCGATCAACGTCCTGATCTTCTCAGACTGCTGTCTGCTGAACTCTGCGTCCTTGAACGGCGTGAGCGTCCGGTCGACCGCCTCGGAGGCGAACGTGTCCTTGATGGTGTCGTAGGCCCGACGGCCGATCGCGACTCGGGCCGCCCCGCGCACTGGCCCAGCAGCCTTGTCGATGGCCGGACCGAGCGCCGCCGCGAGCATCTGCCGCGTGCGGTCGCCGCGCGGGCCGTCGAGCAGGAAGTCGCCGATCCGCTCGAGTGTGATGACGTCTTCGGCGATGATCCGCGCGTAGACCTCGGCCGCTTCGTTCTGCCGACGCAGGAAGAGCCCGTGGAAGCGGATCCCGAAGTACCGCTTCGGGGTCGTCGGCTCGAAGATCAGCCACATGCCCAGCAGGTTGGTGGTCCAACCGACGAACACGCCGAGCACGGGCAGCAGCCAGGCCTGGTGGAAGTAGTGGTCCGCGAAGGCGACCGGGACGCCGAGCAGGAACCCGAAGATGAACCCGAAGTTCACCATCATGTTGAGCTCCTTCTGGCCCACGTCCTTGAAGACGCGCACCACGAGCCCCGGGTTCTTCTGGAAGTGGTCGATGACCATGATCTTGGGGTCGAGCAGCTGGTCGATGTGCTCACCGATCTCGTCGGTGACAGTCTTCACCACGCCCGGCAGCTGCGACTGCACCCGCGAGATGATCGCGCGCTTGCCCGCCGACGGCATGTCCCGCCAGAACGCGGGGTTGCCGCGGCTCATCACGTCGTTGACCAGCTCGGGGATCTCCGGCTCGAAGATCGTGATGATGTGCTCGGCGATCTTCTCGGGCTCGAGCTGCTGGTAGAACTCCTTCGGCGTGCCGAGCTTCGCGATCGCCTTGTCCACGGCGATGCTGCCCATCTTGGCCGCTCTGGCCGGCACGATGCCCTGCCAGCCGACGCCTCCCTGCAGGATGCCGGGCACCTCCTGCAGCTTGCGCGGAGCGAGCTTGGCGAGATCCTTCATGCCCGGGACGGTGAAGCCGTGGAAGTTGACCGGGGCGAAGAGCATGATCAGGCCGGTCCAGTTGATGAGCCAGCCCACGACGGCGGTGAAGATCGGGATGGAGGCGAACGCGATCCACTCGCTGCTCGTGTTGAGCTCGGACAGGGTCCAGTCGATCTCGCTCCAAGCAAACAGAGGC
>DATILB010000185.1:0-4732 GCA_035477015.1 Nocardioidaceae bacterium
CGAGGTTCCTGCGGCCGGTGAAGGTCGGGGTGAACTTCGGCTGCTCCACGACGGCTCCGATGCGGCCGATCACCTGCGGCAGCCGGTCGGGCACGTTCTCGCCGAATAGCCGCATGTCGCCTCCGCTGGCGCGAGCCAGGCCGAGCAGCATCCGGATGGTCGTGGTCTTGCCGGAGCCGTTGGGCCCGAGGAACCCGTGCACGCCGCCCGCGGGCACCGCGAGGTCGAGCCCGTCGACCGCGATGACGTGCTTGCCGCGGCGCGTGCGGAACTCCTTGCGCAGCTTCGTGGTCTCGATGACCAGTTCACTCATGGAACCCCCGATGGTCAGTGGTTCCGAGCCTAGGGTCAGGCCAGCGGGTTCAGGACGGGGACACGCAGCTCGCGGCCGGGTTCCGGCTTCGCCGGCAGGTCCGGTGTCCGCTCGTACGGCGCCCAACCGAGGAAGGTGCGCAGGTGCCCCTCGATCACGGGGGCGACCTCGGCGACGGTGACGTCGCGACCGAGCTCCACGCTCAGGCTGGTCACACTCGCGTCACTGATCCCGCAGGGCACGAAGCGGTCGTACCAGCCGAGGTCCACGTCGCAGTTGAGGGCGAAGCCGTGCATCGCGACGCCACCGGTGACTCGGATCCCGATGGCGGCAAGCTTGCGCTCCTGCTGGGTCGACGTCTCGGCGAGCCAGACGCCGCTTCGGCCAGGCACGCGGGCCGCATCGAGGCCGAACTCCGCGCAGGTAGCGATCAAAGCCTCCTCAAGGCGACGGATGTAGTCGACGACCTTGACGTGGTCGGGCAGGCGCACGATCGGGTAGCCGACCAGCTGGCCGGGACCGTGGAAGGTGATCTTGCCGCCCCGGTCGACGTCGATCACCGGCGTCCCGTCAGAGGGTCGTTCGTGCGGCTCGGTGCGTCTCCCGGCCGTGTAGACGGGAGGGTGCTCCAGGAGCAGGACCTGCTCCTCGCCCCCGGCCACGACGCCGGAGTGGATCTCGCGCTGGAGATCCCAGGCGCTCTGGTAGTCGACGGCGTCGGCCCCGAAGCCGACGATGCGGTACTGCGTCACGCGGCGAGCCTACGTTATCCACAGCGACGGTCCGACGCCGATGCACGCCCTGGGCGACCTCCTGCAGGCTGTCCCGCATGAGTCGCACCCGTCTCCTGGGTCTGATGCCGCTGGCGTTGCTGCTGGGCTGTTCCAGCACGATCGTGGCGGCACCGGCCACACCCACGTCGAAGCCGACAGAGTCGTCGGCCGCGCTGGCGTTGCGGGCGTGGGACGAGCAGAGAGCGGCGGCGTATGCCGCGGGGTCCGTGGGGGAGCTCCGCAGTCTGTACGTCGACGGGTCGGCCGTGGGGGCGGCCGACGTGCGGCTCTTACGTCAGTACGTCGAGCGCGGGTTCGTCATCGAGGGCATGCAGATGCAGGTGCTCGCGCTCGACGTGCTGCGGGAGACCCAGGCGCTCCTTCGGGTGCGGGTCACCGACCGGTTGGTGGGAGCTGCGGCGCGGGGGTCGGTGGGGGTGCTCCCGCTGCCGCAGGACTCGCCAACGACGCGGGTCGTCACCCTGCGTGCCGAAGGTGGCTCGTGGCGCGTCGCCTCAGTGCGGGCGGAGCGCAGCGGCGACGCGTGAGTCGAGGTCGTCGTGCCGGAACTCGAAGCCCTCGTCGATGATGCGGCGAGGCTCCAGCCGGAGGGATCCGAGCAGGTCCGAGGAGACCGGTCCGAGGGCCCTGCGGATCGCAAACGCGGGCACCGGGATCACTGCGGGGCGATGCAGGTGCCGGGCGAGCGTCTTGGTGTACTCCGCGTTCGTCGTCGTCCCAGGCCCGACCAGGTTGTAGGGCCCACTGGCGGTCTCCGACTCAGCAAGGTGGGTCGTGGCGTTCATCCAGTCGTCCATTGAGATCGTGGCGAAGTACTGCTCGCCGCTCCCGATCCGACCGCCGACGCCCAGGCGGAACGGCGTGAGCACGGCCCCCATGGCGCCACCCCGCCGGTCCAGCACGACCGAGGTGCGCAGTACGACGACTCGAGCGCCGGCGTCGCCCGCGGGACGAGTCGCGTCCTCCCACTCCACGGTGAGTCGGCCGAGGAACGTGTCGGCGTTCGTCGGGTCGTCCTCGGTCACGACGGCGGCACCGCGGTCGCCGTACCCTGCGACGCCGTTCTGGGCGAGGAAGGCGGGCTTGTTCGCACTCGCGGCGATCGCCTCGGCGAGCACCCGGGTCGTCACGAGGCGGCTGTCGCGGAAGACCTTCTGGTACTTCGCGTTGAAGGGGAAGTGCGCGAGGTTGGCTCCGGCGAGGTTGGCCACCACGTCCGCCTGCTCGACCAGATCGCGGTCGAGCTTGCCGGAGTAGGGGTCCCACGTGGACTCGCCGCGCCCCGCCGGCCGGCGGACGAGTCGCGTCACCTCGTGGCCCTGCTTCTCGAGGTGCTCCGCCCACGCCGTACCGAGGAAGCCGGAGGCTCCGGCGATCACGAACTTCATGAAGCGGGCTATACCTCGAACTGACCAGCTTCGAGCCGGCCCTTCACGTCCTGCAGGAAGCGCGCTGCGTCGGCCCCGTCGACGAGTCGGTGGTCGTAGGTGAGCGACAGGAATGCCATCTGGCGCACCGCGATCGTCTCGCCGAGGTTCGGGTCGTCGATGACCACGGGACGCTTGACGACCGTGCCGGTGCCAAGGATCGCCACCTGCGGCTGGTTGATGATCGGGGTGTCGAAGAGAGCGCCCACGCTGCCGGTGTTGGTCAGCGTGAACGTGCCGCCCGACAGCTCGTCCGGGGTGATCTTGTTGTTGCGGGTGCGGTCGGCGACATCGGCGATCTTGCGGGCCAGGCCGGCGACGTTGAGGTCTCCGGCGTTCTTGATCACCGGGCTGAGCAGTCCGCGCTCGGTGTCGACCGCGATGGAGAGGTGCTCCTGGTCGAAGTAGGTGACTTCGGCCTTCTCGGTGTCGATGGTGGCGTTCAGGGCCGGGTGGGCCTTGAGCGCGTCGATCGTCGCCTTGGCGAAGAACGGGAAGAACGACAGCTTGACGCCTTCGCGGGCGAGGAACTCCTTCTTCACCGAGTCGCGAAGTCGGCCGATGACGGTGACGTCGACCTCGACGACCTGGGTCAGCTGTGCGGAGGTCTGCAGCGACTCGATCATCCGCGACGCGATGACCTTGCGCAGGCGGCTCATCGGGACGGTCTGACCGCGCAGCGGGCTCAGGGCTGCTGCAGGGGCCGCCGACGCGGCCGGTGCAGCGGCCGCAGGAGCAGCGGCCGCCGGGGCCGACTTGGCGGCAGCTGCGTCGAGGACGTCCTGCTTGCGGATCCGACCACCGACACCGGTGCCGGTCACGGAGGCGAGGTCGATCGCGTGCTCCGTCGCGAGCTTCCGGACCAGGGGAGTGACGTAGCCGCCGTTGTCCTGAGACGGGGGAGTTGCCGGCGGCGCGGCGGGTGCAGGCGCAGGCGCGGCAGCGGGAGCCGGAGCGGGGGCTGGAGCCGGTGCCGGAGCGGCGGCGGGCGCTTCTGCGGCCGGAGGAGCCGGAGCGGGCTCAGGCGCGGCGGCGGGTGCGGGGGCAGCAGGTGCCTCCGGAGCCGCTGCAGCCGGTGATCCGGAACCGATCACCGCGAGCTGGGCGCCGACCTCGACGGTCTCGTCCTCGGCAACGTTGATCTCGAGCAGGGTGCCGGCCACGGGGGACGGGATCTCGGTGTCGACCTTGTCGGTCGAGACCTCGAGCAGTGGCTCGTCGACTGCAACGGTGTCGCCGACCGCCTTCAGCCAGCGCATGACGGTGCCCTCGGTCACGGACTCGCCGAGAGCGGGCAGCGTGATCGGGGTGCCTGCGCCGCCACCACCGGCGGGAGCAGCGGCAGGAGCAGCGGGCGCCTCGGCCGCAGGAGCGGCAGGGGCGGGCTCGGGTTCGGGCTCAGGGGCAGGCTCGGGCTCGGGTGCCGCCTCAGCGGCGGGCGCGGCCGGGGCAGCAGGCGCCTCGCCTGCCTCGCCGATGATGGCGAGCTCGGCGCCGATCTCGACGGTCTCGTCCTCGGCCACCTTGATCTCGAGCAGGGTGCCGGCCACAGGGGACGGGATCTCGGTGTCGACCTTGTCGGTCGAGACCTCGAGCAACGGCTCGTCCACCGCGACGGTGTCGCCGGGCTGCTTCAGCCAGCGGGTGACGGTGCCTTCGGTGACGGACTCGCCGAGTGCTGGGAGGGTGACTGAGGTCGCCATTGCGTTCCTTCGCTCCTAAGGGCCGTTGCGTGTCGAAGTCTAGGGACTAGCTGTGCGCATGGAGAGGCTTGCCCGCCAGCGCGAGATGAGCCTCCCCGAGGGCTTCGTTCTGGGTGGGGTGCGCGTGGACCAGCGGAGCGACGTCCTCCGGGTGGCCCTCCCAGTTGTAGATCAGCTGCGCCTCGCCGATGAGCTCACCCGCTCGCGCACCGACGATGTGTACGCCTACGACCGGGCCGTTCGCTGCCCGGACCAGCTTGACCGAGCCCGACGTACCCAGGATCTGGCTCTTGCCGTTGCCGCCGAGGTCGTAGACGAGGGTCTCGACCTCGCCGTACTTCTCGCGGGCGGCCGACTCGCCCAGGCCGACGGAGGCGACCTCGGGGTCGCAGTAGGTCACGCGCGGGATGCCCGCCTCGTCGATGGAGGCGGGGTCGAGCCCGGCAATGTCCTCGGCGACGAAGATGCCCTGCTGGAAGCCACGGTGGGCCAGCT
>DATILB010000186.1:0-2720 GCA_035477015.1 Nocardioidaceae bacterium
GAGGTCCTCGACGGCCGCACAAGGTTGCTCGACGTACTCGAGGCCGCCTGCTGCCTTCTCCAGCAGCCCGATCGCGGCCACGGCACTCTCCATCGACCAGGCACCGTTGGCGTCGATGCGGATCTTCCCGGCAGGCCCGAGTGCGTCCCGCACGGCCTCGAGCCGCTCCTGCTCGTGCGCGAGCGTCTGGCCCCTCTCGGCCACCTTCACCTTCGCGGTCGTGCAGCCGCTGCGCGCGACCACATCGAAGGCCTGCTCCGGGCCGACCGCCGGCACGGTGACGTTGACCGGCACGCGCGAGCGCACCGGTGCGGGCCAGCCCTCGAAGGCAGCCTCACGCGCGGCAGCGAGCCAGGGTGCAGCCGTGCGGGCGTCGTACTCCAGGAACGGGCTGAACTCCCCCCACCCCGCGTCGCCCTCGATGAGCATCCCTTCGCGGATCGTGATGCCACGGAAGGGCATGGTCAGCGGGATGGAGTAGACGATCATCGGGCCAGCTCCCGCACTGCGGCGCGGTCGACCTTGCCGTTGTCGAGAAGGGGCAGCTCCGACACGAAGACCAGCTCACGTGGCGCCCACTCGCGCGGCGTCACGAGGTCACGCAGCTCGTCCAGCGAGACCGCCCCGACCACCACGGCGACGACACGTTCACCCCACTCGGGATCCGGTACGCCGACCACCTCGACGGCCTCGAGCGAAGGATGCGACTGCAGCTGCCGAGCAACCGCGACCGGCGGCACCTTCACCCCGCCGCTGATGATGACGTCGTCGATGCGCCCCAGCACCTGGAGCCGACCGTCCTCGTCGAGCCGACCGAGGTCGTTGGTGAGGAGCCAGCCGTTCTGGAGGACTGACGCGGTCCGCGCAGGCTCGTCCTCGTAGCCGTCGAACAGCACCGGCCCACCGACCAGCACCTGGCCCTCCGCGTCGATCTTCAGCGCCACTCCATCGAGCGGTACGCCGTCGTACACGCAGCCGCCACAGGTCTCGCTCATGCCATAGGTCTGAACGACCCGAATGCCGAACGCCTCGGCCTGACGGCGGATCCGCGGATCGAGCGGACCGCCGCCGACCAGGACGGCGTCATAGGCGAGCAGTGCGGGGTCCTCGACCCGGCGGACCAGCTGCGTGGGCACCAGGGACAGGTAGCGGCGATCCCCGGGCGACACGATCGACCGATAGATGACCTGCACTCCCGCGACGTACGACGGCGGCAGGTTCAGCTCCCAGGTGCCCGGCCCACCGAGGCGGGCGATCGTGGCCAGCGCTGACGCGCGCATCGCGGCACGTGACAGGACGACACGCTTCGGCCGACCCGTCGACCCGGACGTCTCGATCACGAGGGGAGGCGGGTCAGGAGCCGCGTCCCACGCGAGCAGCAGCGCACGGATCTCCTCGGCCGTACCGGAGACGGGGCGAAGGCTGCTCACGTCTGGCAACGCTATAGGTTCGCCCCCATGGCAACCGCAGCACAGTGGCTCGAAGGCGCCCGCCCACGCACGCTCCCCGCAGCGGTCGCGCCGGTGCTCGCGGGTACGGCGATCGCGGCGTACGACGGCGACGAGGTGTGGTGGAAGGCCGCCCTCGCGCTGGTGGTCGCGCTCGCGCTTCAGGTCGGCGTGAACTACGCGAACGACTACTCCGACGGCGTCCGCGGCACCGACGAGGTGCGTGTCGGCCCGCTGCGGCTCGTGGGCTCCGGAGTGGCAACGCCACGAGCGGTCAAGAATGCGGCCTTCGCATCCTTCGGCGTCGCCGCTGTCGTCGGTCTCGTCCTGGCGGTCAGCACCGCCTGGTGGCTGGTGCTGGTCGGGCTGCTCTGCATCCTCGCCGCGTGGTTCTACACCGGCGGCAAGTCGCCGTATGGCTATCACGCGCTCGGCGAGGTCATGGTCTTCGTCTTCTTCGGGCTGGTCGCGGTGATGGGTACCTACTACGTGCAGGCCGAGCGCATCTCCCTGGCAAGCAACTGGGCCGCCGACGGCATCGGTGCGCTGGCGTGCGCGATCCTCGTCGCCAACAACCTGCGCGACATCCCCACGGACTCTGAGGTCGGCAAGCGCACCCTCGCGGTGGTGCTCGGCGACCAGCGGACGCGCTACCTGTACGCCTTCCTCATCGCGGCATCCATCGTCGCGCTGGCTGGGGTCGCACTCGAGACGTCCTGGTGGGCGATGCTCGGCCTGGCCTGCCTGCCGGCCGCGGTGCGCGGCACGCAGATCGTGCTCGCCGGTACGACGGGACCGGGACTGATCCCGGTGCTGGCGCGCACCGGCGCGGCGGAACTGCTCTACGGGCTCGGCATCTTCGCCGGGTTGCTCATCGCGCGCTGATCGAAAGCGCGCGGAAGCGGCTGCCGTCGCACTCCAGCACCATCGACCAGGGCGGCATCGACCCGACGTCCGTCTCGAACGCAGGCCCTACCGGCAACTCGGTGCGGTCGTCGAGCTGGATCCGCAGCAGCACCGACTCCCACTGGGCGCCGGTGAAGCGTGCGTCGTCGGTCCTCACCTCGAACCAGTACGGCGGTTGGCGGGTCCCCGTCTCCCCCACCGATGGCTGCACCGCGGCCCAGCGATCCACCAGGCTGAAGCGGTCGTCCTGCTCGCAGTCGGGCCGCGTGTTGGTCGCGCGCAATGCGTCCGGGTAGTCCTCCAGCCCTGCGGCGACGTACACCGATCCGTCGACGAGAACCGCGGCCCTGGCGCTGACGCCTGGGA
>DATILB010000187.1:0-2993 GCA_035477015.1 Nocardioidaceae bacterium
GTCTCCCTTCTCGAGGAGCAGTTCAGGGCTGTCATCGAGGCGACTACTTCTTCTTCTTGACCTTGGGTGGGAGCTTGCCGATGTGCTCCCTGGCCTTGTCCACCCAGTCGGCCGCGGCGGCGTCCGAGAGGGACTCGGGAAGCGACAGGTAACCACCCATCGGCCGCTCCGCCGGGCCGAAAGGACCGGCCCCCATCGAGGCGAGCTCTGCCGCCGACCCCTCGTCGAGCTTCACCCCGACCGAGGAACCGAACAGGCCGGCGAACATGTTGCCGTTCACGAACGCGCCGAGCTGGCCGAACATCGGCTTCACCTCGACACCTGTCGCCTCCGGCACGAGAGAGCGGAAGTGGTCCTTGTCGGCGTCAGTGGCCTTGGGCATCTCCATGGCGATCTCCTCAGATCAGGGCCGTGCGACCGGCGTACGCCGCCAGCGAGTCGATTGGGCTCGCGTCACCCGACGCGGTGACCTCGGGACCGAACGACCCGCGCTCCCGCCCGCCGGGGACGAAGGCCTCGGCGAGGCCGCGCACGTACCCGACCACCTCGTCGGAGACCCGGACGGTCTGGCCGGTGGCCTGGGCCAGGTCCCATCCGTGCAGGAGCAGCTCGACCGGCAGGAGGCGAGCCTGCCACTCGTCCTGCCCGCGCCACGCATCGATCGCGGCGGCCGCGGCGACCGACACCTTGTCTTCGGCGCTGGGCCCGTCGGGAGCCGGGATCGTCGTCCCAGCCATCCCGCCGATGCCGACGAGCGACTCGATGAGGTGCACCACCAGCTGGTGGGCCGTGAAGTCGTTGCAGGGTGTCGGCTTCGGCTGGTCCTCACGGGTCAACGCGCGCAGGACCGGCTGGATCGCGGACAGGGCCGCATCTGCCGCGTTGGACGGGTCGAGCTGCTCGGGCGCCCACGCCCACTCGTCCTGACCCGCGTCACCCTTGACGATCAGCGTCTCGAGCCGCTCGAAGAAGTGGTGCCAGCCCATCCCGTGGCTCTCCTCCTGCTCGGGCGTCAGCCCCTCGTGCACCAGCGTCACCCGCGAACCTGCGTCCGTCGGCTCGATGGTCACCGTCACGGTCGAGGTGTCCGGCGGTAGGTCCGGGCTGCCTTCCCAGCCCCAGCCGAAGACGATGCGACGGCCTGGCTCGATCTCGCGGTACTTCCCCGCAGCGGTCTGCCCGGGAACGATCGTGAAGCGGTACTCACCACCAGCGCGCAGGTCGACGTACGCCGACACCGTCTTCCAGCGGCGCAGCCGCTCAGGCTCGGTGATCAGCGCGAAGGCCTCCTCCGGCGAGACCGGCAGCTCGGTGGTCTGGGTGAAGCTCATCTGTTGCTCCTCAGGGTTTCTGCGTCGGCAACGAGCCGGTCGAGCTCGTCGGTCCAGAACCTGTCGATCTCGGCCTGCAGGTTGCGCAGCCCGGAAGGAAGGACCCGGTAGAACCGCTGACGACCGACCTTCTCAGCATCCACCAAGCCCGCGTCAGCGAGAACCAGCAAGTGCTGCGAGATCGCCGAGCGGGTGCTCGTGAATTCCGAAGCAATGTCGCTGACGCTGCGTGGCCCTGCGGCCAGCAGCTGCAGGATGCGGCGTCGGTTCGGCTCTGCCGCTGCGCTGAGTGCGTCGGTCATCGTGAGGAATACGTTAGTCTTGACTAACGCGTTTTTCAAGGCTTCAATGGGCAATTGCTGGGTCGAGTCGTCCAGAAGGACCCAAGAAGGAGTGAGGAAAATGGCGAAGTTCATCCTGCTGTACCGCGGGGACGCCACCCCGCCGGAGAACCTGACCGAGGAGCAGTCGGCCGAGATCATGGGCCAGTGGGGCGTGTGGATGGAGAAGCACGGACCGTCCCTCGTTGACCTGGGTACGCCGTTCGGCGCCCGCGTCGGGGTCGGCGGTGACGGTGCCGACCAGGCGCCCGCCAACCTCAACGGCTACACGATCGTCGAGGCCGACAGCCTGGAGGCCGCGAAGGGGTTCTGCGACGGGCACCCGTTCCTGCACGAGACCGGCGCCGAGTTCGCTGTCGACATCTTCGAGCTGGTCCCGATCCAGATGTAGCAACGATGGTCGAACGGTGGCCCGCCTAGCGGCTGGCCACCTGCTCGACCACCGGATCGTCTGACTCCTTGATGCCGAAGCGCTCGTGGAGCTTCCGCAACGGACGCGGGGCCCACCAGTTGGCCTCACCCAGCAGCCGCATGAGCGACGGCACCAGCAGAGCGCGCACGATGGTCGCATCGATGATCACGCCGAGCGCCATCCCGACGGCGATCTGCTTCATGAAGAAGACCGGGCTCACCGCGAACGCCGCGAAGACCACCGCGATCATGACCGCGGCCGCACTGATGATCCGCCCGGTGCGCGCGATGCCCTGCGCGACGGCTTCGGTGTTCGGAAGGCCGGAGTCGCGCAGCTCCTTGATCCGCGCCATGACGAGCACGGCGTAGTCGGTGGCCAGCGCGAACGTCACCGCGAAGAGGAACACCAGGCTGGTGACCTCCACGGCGTACGGGCCGGGATAGTTGAGTACGTCGACCAGCACCTTGCGCTCGAAGACCAGCACGAGGATGCCCAGACAGGCCGACAGGGTCAGTGCGTTCATCAGCAGGGTCTTGAGTGGCAGCAGTACGGACCCGGTCAGCAAGAAGAGCAGCACGCACGTGAGCAGCACGATCAACCCGATCACCAACGGCGCGTTCTTGACCAGGCTGGCCTTCTCGTCGACGAAGCGCGCGGTGTTGCCGGAGACCAGTAGGTCCGTGCCTTCAGGGGTGGCGAGGTCACGTACGTCGTGCACGGCATCCTGCGACCTGCCGGAGAGGGCGAAGTCCTCGAGTGCGGCGGTCGTCAAAGCCACGTCCTCGCTGGCCCGGACGAACGGTGCCACGAACGCCACGTGAGGTACGTCGGTGATGTCCTGGGCAATCGCCGCGAGCTGCTCGTCGGTGGCAGACCCCTGCACCGTGAGCGAGACGCCCTCGCTGACCT
>DATILB010000188.1:0-8233 GCA_035477015.1 Nocardioidaceae bacterium
GCGTCGTCGACAAGTCCTGCTGTGAGCTACGTGGTGGCCGGACCTGCGTCGATCACCGGCACGACGAAGGTCGGCCAGAAGATCACGTGCTCCATCACCGCCGGCGCCACGATCACATACAAGTGGACCAAGAACGGTGCTGAGGTTGCCGGTGTGACGACCAAGGACGTCACGGTTCCGGCCAGCTGGCTCAACGGCAGCGTGACCTGCTCGGCGACGGTCACCAAGAACGCCACCAGCGTCACGCAGACCAGCGCGGCGAAGACGATCGCACTCGGCAACGCTCCGGTCGCCACGGTCAAGCCGAAGCTCAAGGGCACCTTCAAGGTGGGCAAGATCATCACGTGCGCGAAGGGCACTTGGAGCCCGACGCCGGACTCCTACAAGTACGCCTGGTTCCGCGGAGCGAAGAAGATCGCGGGCGCGACGAAGGCGACGTACAAGCTGGTGAAGGCGGACAAGGGCAAGAAGGTCGCTTGTCAGGTCACCGTCAAGAAGGCCGGCCATGCAGACGGCAAGGCCAAGTCGGCAGCGAAGCTGATCAGTTGACCCAGGTCGCAGAGGCACCCGTGAGACGGGCTGGTGGCGGGGAGCGCAAGCCCCCGCCGCCGGCCCGGCCGGCGACGTCCGTCAGCAGCCAGCTCCTCGGCTCGGTGGGCACGCTGGTCGCCTTGATGCTGCTCACGTTCGTCGCCGAGATGGCGTTGGTCGGGCCGGTTCGCCATGCCCGCCAGCAGAACGTGCTGTACCAGGAGCTTCGGGCCACCATGGCCGCCGGGACGACACCGACCGGCCAGCTCGACTTTGAGGGAAACCCTGTCCAGTTCGGTACGCCGGTGGGACTGCTGAGCATTCCGAGTCTTGGCATCCGTGAGGTCATGCTGGAAGGCACGACGTCTGGCGTGCTCATGGACGGCATCGGCCACCGCCGCGACACGCCGATGCCCGGTCAGCCCGGCGTGTCACTGGTCATGGGGCGCCAGGCTGCTTACGGCGGTCCGTTCGGCAACCTGGCCGACATCGAGCTGGATTCCGAGATCGCGGTCAGAACCGCACAGGGGCCGATGCTCTTCCGCGTGACCGCGGTGCGCTATCCCGGGGATCCGCAGTTGCCGCCGGACCCTGAGGTCGCTTCTCTCACGCTCATCACGGCCACGGGTACTCCGTTCCTGCCTGAGGACGTGGTCAGGATCGACGCAGTCCTCGACGAGGAGTTCGAAGTGCTGCCCGCGCCAACTCGTGTCTATGGCACCTCCACCCTGGTCGACGCCGAGCAGTCCATGGCCGGCGACCTGCGCACCCTGTTGCCGCTCCTCCTGTGGTCCCAGCTGCTCCTGATCCTGGCCGCGCTGCTCGCCTGGGTGCGCACGGTGTGGGGACGGTGGCAGTCGTGGATCGTCGTGGTGCCCGTCATGTCCGCGGTGGGGCTGCAGGTCTCCCACCTGGTCGCACAGCTTCTGCCCAACCTCTTGTAGAACCCACCAACAGCGATCGAGATCATCATGACCCACGTGTCCGACGAGACCATCTCCTTCCCCGTCGTCCCTTCGGCGAACGGAACCGCACCCATGCCAGCTGATGGGCCGTCGAGCGCGGCCGTCCTTGAGGCCGTCGAGCTCTCTGCCTGGTTCGGTGACCACCACGTGCTCGAGCGTGTGTCGCTGCTCATGCCCGCCGGTCAGGTCACGGCCCTGATCGGGCCGTCCGGGTGCGGAAAGTCCACCTTCCTGCGCATCCTCAACCGGATGCACGAGCTCGTGCGAGGGGCTTCGCTTGCCGGACAGGTACTGCTCGATGGCGACGACCTTTACGACCGCTCGCGGCGACTGACGGACGCCCGGGCACAGGTGGGGATGGTGTTCCAGAAGCCAAACCCCTTCCCGGCCATGTCCATCTACGACAACGTCGTCAGCGGACTCAAGCTCACCGGGACCAAGATCAGCTCGACCGAGAGGGACGACCTGGTCGAAGAGTGCCTCACCAAGGCCGGCCTCTGGAAGGAGGTGCACAACCGGCTGCGCGAACCCGGTGGCGCCCTCTCCGGCGGTCAGCAGCAGCGGCTCTGCATCGCCCGGTCACTCGCCGTACGCCCGAAGGTCCTGCTGATGGACGAGCCATGCTCGGCGCTCGACCCGACCTCGACGAACCGCATCGAGGAGACGATCCGTGAGCTCAAGGAGGACGTGACGATCGTGATCGTCACGCACAACATGCAGCAGGCACAGCGCGTCTCCGACCAGTGCGCGTTCTTCCTGGCGTCGGCCGGTACACCGGGTGTGATCGTCGAGTCGGGGCTGACGACGCACGTCTTCGGCTCGCCTCGTGATCCCCGTACGTCGGACTACGTGAACGGTCGCTTCGGCTGAGGTGCGCTAGGGTCGTGCCGTCCACACGGGAGCCCGAGGCATCGGGCTGAGATCGAGCTGAAGCCGCTCCGACCGTCGAACCTGATCCGGGTAATGCCGGCGAAGGAAGTGAGCGGTTGTGCTGGTTCCTCGTTTCCACGTGATCACCCCCGTTGTTCCCGTCGCCCTGGTGCGCGCTCTCGTCAGTGAGGGAGTCGACGCCATCCAGGTGCGCGACAAGGGGGCTGACGATCGCGAGCTCCTCGACTTCGTGGGAGCCGTGCTCTCGCTTCCAGTGACCGTGATCGTCAACGACCGCCTCGATCTTGCGCTGGCCAGTGGAGCCCACGGCGTTCACCTCGGAGCCCGCGACCTCCCGGTGGAGGCGGCCAGGTCTCTCGCTCCCGGCCTGCTGATCGGTGCCACGTGCCGCTCGCGTCAGGACGTCGAGTCGGCGCATGCCTCGGGTGCGTCGTACGTCGGTGTGGGTCCGGTGTTCACGTCGACCACGAAGACTGGCCTGCCGAGCGCTCTCGGGCTCGACGGACTCGCGTCGGCGGTCGGAGTGCTACCGGTCGTTGCCATCGCCGGCATCACCGCCGCGCGCGTCCCACTGGTCCTGTCGGCCGGTGCGCACGGGGTCGCCGTGGTTGCTGCAGTCTCGCGAGCCCCTGACCCACCCGCTGCTGCAAGGGAGATCGCTGCGGCTCTCCACGCGGCATGAAGGTCACCGTCGCAGGCGGCGGCATAGTCGGGCTCACCTGTGCTTGGTGGCTGGTCGAGGCGGGCCATGACGTCAGGGTCTACGACCCCCGGCCGGGCCAGGGCGCGACCTTCGCCGCCGCCGGGATGGTCGCGCCGGCGGGAGAGGCCTGGTTCGGCGAAGAGCCGCTGCTGCGTTTGGGACTCGCGTCGGCAGCGTTGTGGCCTGACTTCGCGCAGCGGCTCGGGGTCCGTTTCGAGCGGACCGGGACCGTCCTGGCCGGCCGCGACTCCTCGGACGTCGCCGTGCTCCAGCGATCGGTCGAGCTGCTCCGCTCGCTCGGGCAGACCGTCGGGATGGCAGCGGAGCCAACCCTCTCGGATCGGATCTGCGGCACCGCCTTCCTCCCCGACGACGGTGTCGTGAACCCGCGCGAGGTCACGGCTGCTCTCCTCCGACTGCTCGGTGACCGAGTGGTGCGGACGGTCGCGCCGGACGCCGACCTCCTGCTGTGTTGCACGGGCGCGGACGCACACCCGGTCATCCACCGGGTTCGCGGCGAGATCCTCAGAGTTCGCGCGGACGACCCACCGAGCCATGTCATCCGAGGCCTCGTTCACGGCGATCCGGTGTACGTCGTACCGCGCGGCCACGGAGAGCTCGTCATCGGTGCGACCTCGGAGTCGCACCCCGGTCCACCGGTCGTCACCGTCGGTGGCATCGCGCGGCTCCTCAACTCGGCTCGTTCATTGCTGCCCTCGCTGGAGACCGCCGAGGTGCTCGAGGCTCTCGCACGGGATCGCCCGTGCACACCGGACAACGGTCCGCTCGTCGGGTTCCTCTCGGACCGCGAGGTGATCGCCGCCGGCCACTACCGAGGCGGAGTCCTCCTCGCCCCGATCACGGCGGCCGCCGTGCTTGCGCTCATCGAAGGCGGAGAGCCTCCGCCCGAGATCCGACCCTTCCACCCGAACCGATTCCGTCAGGAGACCTTGCTGGTATGAAGATTCTCGTCAACGGCGACCCACGAGAGGTGCCTACCCCGTGCTCTCTCGGCGAGCTGGTGCCGCACCGGTCGGGAGTCGCGGCCGCCCTCAACGGCAACGTGATCCGCGGCATGGACTGGGACCACACCGCCCTGAGCGACGGTGACGCGGTCGAGGTGCTGACCGCGTTCCAGGGTGGCTGAGATGCGCATCGGGACCATCGAGGTGACCAGCCGGCTCTGGATCGGGACCGGGGGACTGTCGAGCCTGGCGACGCTCCGCGACGTGATCGACGCCGCGGACCCGGGACTGGTCACGGTCTCGATGCGGCGGTCGTCGGACCTCGGTCCGTCCGGTCTGATTGCCCTGCTGCGCGAGCGTCACGTCGACGTCCTCCCCAACACCGCCGGGTGTCTGTCGGCACGCGAGGCGGTGCGGACTGCCCAGCTCGGCCGGGAGGCCCTCGGCACCTCGTTGGTGAAGCTCGAGGTCATCGGTGACGAGCGGTCGCTGCTCCCCGACGTCGTCGGACTGGTCTCGGCTGCCACCGAGCTGGTCGCGGACGGTTTCACGGTGCTGCCGTACACGACAGCCGACCCGGTCGTGGCGCGCCGCCTCGTCGATGCGGGGTGTGCGGCCGTGATGCCGCTCGGCTCTCCGATCGGGTCCGGACTCGGCATCACCGACCCATCGGCGATCGAGCGGGTCCGCGCTGCGGTCGACGTACCCGTCGTGCTCGATGCCGGGATCGGGACAGCGTCAGACGCCGCGTTGGCCATGGAGCTGGGGTGTGACGCGGTCCTGGCCGCGACAGCGATCACCCGGGCGGAGCAGCCGGTCGCGATGGCGAAGGCGCTCCGCCTTGCGGTGATGGCAGGCCATCGTGCGCGGGCAGCAGGCCGGATTCCGCGCCTGACCGAGGCCAGACCGTCATCCCCGATGGCCGGGAGGGCCGCTCTGTGATGCCGAGGGTGCTGGTGGTCGTGCCCGACTGGCAGGTGCCACGTATCCGCTCGACCGGCGATGCCCAGGTCGTGTTCGAGGGGCAGCTGGTCAAGTGCCACTGCGTTGCCGATGTCATCGCCGCGGCAGGCTCATCCTTCGTCACGATCTCGCCGGTGGCACCGACCCTGACCAAGCCGGGTTACGGACCGGCGCTCGGGGTCGCCGGCGTCCGCGCTGCCGTCGAGGTCGCCGAGGGGATGCCGGTGTACGCGTTGGGCGGTGTCGATGTCGACAACGCCCACAGCTTCCTCGAGGCGGGGGCGTACGGCGTCGCGGTGATGGGATCGGTGCTGCGCGCCGAGGACCCTAACCGTGTCGTCCGACTCCTCGTCGAGGCGCTGCGATGACGCCGCCGGTCGCGCTGACCATCGCCGGCTCGGACTCTGGGGGAGCGGCGGGCATCGCAGCCGACCTCACCACGTTCGCTGCCCTGGGCGTCCATGGCGCGGTCGCGGTCACCGCGGTCACCGCGCAATGCACGCTTGGTGTCCATCGCGTGGTGCCACTATCCGCGGGAGACGTCACGGCCCAGATCCGCGCTGTGTTCGATGACCTTCCGGTCGCGGTCGTGAAGACCGGGATGCTCGGCAACGCTGCGGTCGCGAGGGCGGTGATCGAGGCATTGCCGCGCCACGTGCCCCTCGTAGTCGACCCGGTGCTCGTCGCTACCAGTGGCGCGGTGTTGGCCGACGCTGAGCTGGTCGCGGCCTATCGCCAGGTTGTGCTGCCCCGCGCGACGGTCGCAACGCCCAACGACGCCGAGGCTGCCGTGCTCGGGCCGCTGCCCTGCCCGAGCGTCGTGACCGGCGCCTCGGTCGACCGGTTCGACGGGATCGAGCTGCGCGCGGACGTCGTACCCACCCAGAACGACCACGGCACGGGCTGCACGCACAGTGCCGCACTCGCGGCGTACCTCGCCCATGGTCATCCGCTCGCTGAAGCAGCGCGGCTGGCTCAACAGTTCGTCGTCGACCGGCTCATCGTGTCGGCGTCCTGGTCCCTCGGTCGCGGGCGTGGGCCCGTGGCGCACACCCTTTAGGAGAGTTGATGCAGATCCATCCGTCGCACAGCACCGTCTACCGGAAGGGGTCGCGGCCCGACGTACGCGTGCCGTTCACGCGCGTCGCCCTGACCAACGGCGAGCATTTCGACCGGTACACCACGGCTGGTCCTGGCTCCGACCCTCAGGAGGGACTGCCGCCGATCCGCGCCGACTGGGTGGCCGGACGCACCGGCACCGTCACACAGCTGCACTACGCGAGGCAGGGCGTGGTGACACCGGAGATGGAGTACGTCGCGATCCGCGAAGGCGTGTCGGTCGACGTCGTGCTCACCGAGATCGCCGCGGGGCGCGCCATCATTCCGCTCAACGTCAACCATCCCGAGGCCGAGCCGATGATCATCGGTCGCCGCTTCCTGGTGAAGGTCAACGCCAACATCGGCAACAGCGCAGTGACGTCGTCCATCGAGGAGGAGGTGGAGAAGCTCACCTGGGCGACGACCTGGGGGGCGGACACCGTGATGGACCTGTCGACGGGCAAGGACATCCACGAGACGCGCGAGTGGATCATCCGCAACAGCCCGGTGCCGATCGGGACGGTGCCCATCTACCAGGCGTTGGAGAAGGTCCGCGGAGACGCGTCCAAGCTGTCGTGGGAGGTCTACCGGGACACGGTGATCGAGCAGGCCGAGCAGGGCGTCGACTACATGACCGTGCATGCAGGAGTGCTGCTGCGCTACGTCCCACTGACCGCACCGCGGATCACCGGGATCGTCTCGCGCGGCGGCTCGATCATGGCCGGCTGGTGCCTGGCCCATCACGAGGAGAACTTCCTCTACACGCGCTTCGACGAGCTGTGCGAGATCTTCGCGCAGTACGACGTGTCGTTCTCGCTCGGCGATGGGCTACGCCCCGGCTGCACCGCCGACGCGAACGACGAGGCACAGCTGTCCGAGCTTCGCACCCTGGCCGAGCTCACCAAGCGGGCTTGGGAGTACGACGTTCAGGTGATGGTCGAGGGGCCCGGCCACGTGCCGCTCAACCTCGTCGAGGAGAACGTCGTGCTGCAGCAGGACTGGTGTCACGGGGCGCCGTTCTACACGCTCGGTCCGCTCGTGACGGACATCGCACCGGGCTACGACCACATCACCTCGGCCATCGGTGCGGCCACGATCGCGATGCATGGCACGGCGATGCTCTGCTACGTGACGCCGAAGGAGCACCTCGGCCTGCCGAACAAGGACGACGTGAAGACCGGTGTGATCACCTACAAGCTCTCCGCCCATGCCGCTGACGTTGCCAAAGGTCATCCCGGAGCGAGGGAGTGGGACGACGAGCTGTCGAAGGCGCGCTTCGAGTTCCGTTGGCACGACCAGTTCGCGCTCTCGCTCGACCCGCAAACGGCAGAGGCGTTCCACGACGAGACGCTGCCCGCGGAGAACGCCAAGACCGCGCACTTCTGCTCGATGTGTGGGCCGAAGTTCTGCTCCATGAAGATCAGCGCGGAGGTGAAGGAGCGCTTCCTGGAGAAGTCGGAGGAGTTCGTGGAGCTGGGCGGGACTGTGTACGTCTGATCCCGCGGTAGATCCCTCGCCGGACGATCCAGGGCTGCAGGATGCTCTGGATCGTCCACGAGGGGAACCGGAACGCGTGCCCGGTCGGCGCGAAGACCTCAAGCCCGTCCTTCTGTACGCCGAGCACGGAGCCCCAACGCCGTCGCGGCGGCTTGTAATGGCGCAGCCGTCGGCCGGCGAGGGCAGCCCGGATGTTGCGGGCCAGCAACCGATCCGCTCGGTTGCGTGCCGAGGTGCGAAGTGGGTCCGTCGCTGCGACATCGCCGATGGCGAAGATCTCTGGGTGGCCCGGCACGCGCAGGTCCGGATCGACACGGACGAAGCCGCCGTCGTCGAGCAGCTCGCCGGGCAACCACTCGGTGTTGGGGCGGACCCTGCCGATCGCCCACAGCACTGCGTCGACGGTCGTCGCCGGCTGGCCGGTGCTCCACTCGACGGGTTCGCTGGTGATGCGGTCGAGGGCGAACCCGTCGGGCACCACGGCCCGGTGCTGCGGGTGCAGCGTCACTCCCTGCGCGAGGAGCCTGCTGTGTACGCGGCGCCAGACGCGTTTGTGGTGCTGCGGCAGCGCGTGGTCGCCGGGGAAGTACAGGTGGATCGCCTTGTCGGGCCAGGTCGTC
>DATILB010000189.1:0-12666 GCA_035477015.1 Nocardioidaceae bacterium
GTCTCGAGCAGGTGCGGGATCGCGGCCTGGCTCAGGAAGAACGCACCGGACAGGTTCGTGTTGAGGTCGTGGAACCACTGCTCCTCGGACACGTCGGGCGTCGCGTGGAAGTCATGCCGTCCGGCGTTGTTCACGAGCACGTCGAGCCGGCCGAAGCGCTCCACGCACGAAGCCACGATCGCCTTGCAGGCTTGGGGATCCGACACATCCAGGGTGTCGACCTCGACCTTGCCATCGACCTGGGCGGCCATCGCCTCCAGCTTGGCCAGGTCGCGCGATACGCCGTACACGAGCGCGCCTTCGGACGCGAACTTCGCGACGCAGGCGGCACCGAGCCCCGAGGACGCCCCAGTGACCAGGACGACCTTGCCGTCGAACCGCGACACCGATCAGCCCCAGAGGATCAGGTCGGCGGCCTTCTCGCCGATCATCATCGACGGCGCGTTGGTGTTGCCGCCGGTGACGCTCGGCATGATCGACGCGTCAGCGACGCGCAGCCCCTCGATGCCGAGGACGCGCAGCTTCGGGTCGACGACCGCACGCTCGTCCGTGCCCATGCGGCAAGTGCCGACCGGGTGGTAGACGGTGTGCACGACGTTCGGAAGCGCCTCGCGCAGCGCCGGGCCGGTCAGGCCCTTCAGTCCCGGGCTGAGCTCGCCGGTGTTGTCGCCGGTGCCTGCGAGGATCTCGCGGATCAGGTCGATGCCCTCGATGAGCACGTCGGAGTCCTGCTTCGCCGCCAGGTACTGCGGGTCGAACAGCGGACTTTGTGCTGGGTCGGCGCTCTTGAGTCTTAGGGTGCCGCGGCTCTTCGGGTAGATCAGCGTCGAGAAGAAGGTCTGCCCTGGCTTGGTGGTCGGCGGCACGATCCGCTTGCTCGAGTCGTCGGAGTTCGGACCGGGGTAGACCCAGTGGATCGAGAGCAGCTGCAGGTCCGGGATCTTGTCGGCGTGCGACGTACGCACGAAGCCCGTGGTCTCGAACGACGAGTGGCCGGCCCACGTGCTGCCGTCCTTGCGGCGCCGCTCCTTGGCCAGGCCGCGCATGAAGTAGATCGGCTTGGGGCGGTGGATCGACGAGTCCATCTGGAACGAGACCGGAACGAAGAGGTGGTCGTGCAGGTTGTCGCCGACCGGCAGGTCAGACACGGTCTGGATCCCGTGCGACGCGAGGTGGTCGGCGTGACCGACACCCGAGAGCATCAGCAGCTGCGCCGACCCGATGACGCCGGCCGACAGGATCACCTCACGGCTGGCGCGGACGACGTCCTTGTTGCCCTTGGCGTCGACCGTCTCGACCCCGACCGCGCGGGAACCCTCGATGACCACGCGGTTCACCTGGGTGTTGACGACCACGGCGAGGTTGGGCAGCGCCTTGTCGTGTACGTAGCCCTGAGCCGCCGAGTAGCGCAGGCCCTTGGCAGCGCTCTGCTGGATGGGGCCGATGCCCTCCTGGTCGACGCCGTTGTAGTCCTCGTTGCGCTTGATCCCGGCCTTGGCCGAGCAGGCCTCGAGGAACGAGTGTGTCGCGGGCGTGAGCTCGTGCTTGACGGTGACCTTGATGGGGCCGCCCGCGCCGCGAACCCCGCTCTCGCCGCCCTCGAAGTCCTCCATGCGCTTGAAGTACGGGAGGACGCCCTCGTAGCCCCAGCCTTCGCAGCCCTCCGCCTCCCAGTCTTCGAAGTTCTGCTTGTTGCCGCGGACGAAGATCATGCCGTTGACCGAGCTCGACCCGCCGAGCACCCGGCCACGGAACTGCGGGATCTCGCGGTTGAGCGCGTGCTCCTGCGGCACAGACTTGTAGCCCCAGTCGAAGATCTTCTTCAGTTGCGGCGTCGAGTGCATGACGTTGATCGAGCCTGGGGTCTGGAACAGCATCTTCGCCAGGCCCTTGTCATCGGGGCGCCCTGCTTCGAGGAGTACGACGGATGCGCCGCTCTCCGCGAGCCGTCTCGCCACCGCACACCCAGCGCTGCCCGCGCCCACAACTACGTAGTCGACCTCAGTCATGGCGAAAACTATAACGTGTTCTAGTCCTGCCGAACAGGGTGCTGTCGTAGAGTCCGCAGCATGTCCGGCGCTACCCCTCACCTGAGCTTCCGGGAACAGGTCCACCAGATGCTCCGCGAGTCGATCCTCGACACCGCGTTCGAGCGTGCGGTGAAGACGGACTGGGAGGACGTGCGGATCTCCGACATCGCCAGGGACGTGGGGGTCAGTCGGCAGACCATCTACAACGAGTTCGGCACCAAGCAGCAGCTCGCCGAAGCGGTCTTCAACCGGGAGATGCAGAGCTTTCTCGGGGGCCTGGTCGAGGTCATCGCCGAGGCCGAGACCCTGGAGCAGGCGCTGCGCGGGTCTCTCGCCAGCATCTTCCGCCAGGCCCGCGAGCACGAGCTCCTCCAGCGGATGCTCAAGGACGGCCGCGAGGGGCGGTCGACCGCGCTGCTGCCCCTGATGACCACGAATGCCTACCTCATCGTGCGCCCCGTCCGAGTGCTGCTCGCGGGAATCTACGACTCGCGGTGGCCCACCGGGCTGGCCAACGTCGAACGGCTCGCCGAGCTGATCGTGCGCCTGACCATCAGCTACATCGTGCTCGAGTCCGACTACCCGGAGGAGGACGTCATCGACGACATCGCCATGGCCGTCCTGTCGATCATCAGGACTGAGGGCAATGCTGACTCGTAGCAAGCTGGCCGCGACGGCTGTCGTGCTCGCCCTGCTGGTGCCCGTCGGTGTGTTCCTGGCGAACAGGAACATCAACATAGGGCTCGGCATCCAGGCCGACCCGCTCGAGTACGTCCACGTGGTCGACAAGGGGCGCCCGATCGCCGCACAGATCGGCGGGCTGCTGCAACAACTGGACATGACCACCGGCTTCCGCTGGGATGCCGTCGCCTACCAGGACTGGGACCCAGCCGCGGGAGCCTCGTACGCCGACAACGCTCGGGCTCAGCGCACGGTGTCCCGATCAGTCCGGCTGCCGAAAGCCGCGGACTACGGTGTAATCGGAGTCGCGACGAACCTCGAGCGTGTAGGTTCCGGGGCCCGCGACGGCGCCCTCTACGTGATCTGGTTCAACACTCCTGCGGACGCCGAGAACTGGCTGCTCACGGATCCGTCGATCTTCACCGACTCCGAGGTCGAGGCGCGGCGCACGACGTATTGGGCCGGCAAGTTCGCGGTGTACTACGCGCCGCCGATCGAGGGCCGCGACTGGTCGCCCGAGGTGCAGCGCGTCGTCGAGGAGTTCGCCCGCTAGGGCTCCTGCAGCGATACCTCGTTGTCGACCGAGCCGAAGTCGCTCAGGGGCAGCAGCCGGAAGTTCAGCCGTGCGTGGATGTGGTCCTTGCGCACGAACCCGAACTTCCGTGAGTCGTCGGACCCTCCCCAGTTGTCGCCGACGAGCCAGTAGCTGCCGGCCGGCACGGTCACCACTGCGACCTCACCGACGGCCACGCCGTTGGCGTCGCAGCACGCGACCTCGAGGGAGCCGGGCTGGTCGTCCCAGGCCGGGTTGTCGACGGCGTAGGTGGTGTCTTCGTCGGCAGGCCGGATCCGGACGACCGGGTCGCCCTGCTCGAAGCCGACGGAGATCTCGTCGCCTGGCAGACCGATCACGCGCTTCACGGCCCGCGCTGCGGTCTGGTCGAAGCTGGCCTCGACGAGGTCGAACCGGTGGATGTCGTCGCGGCCGAGGAAGTTGACGAACAGCCGGTCCCCCTGCGCCAGCGTCGGGTGCATGCTCTGTCCCTGTACCTGGACCGAGAAGGTCAGCGCGGCTACCGGGACGAGGATCGCGAAGAGCATGAGCAGCAGGGCGGTCCAGCCCAGGAAGCGACGCATGGCTGCACCGTACTTGACCTGCGGAGACGCTCGATCGGGACGCCTGACCGAATCGGTTCGATTCTTGACACACGTTCTCATTTGTCAAGCACGCAAACTTCCGCTAGCAAATGTAGACGTGGCGTCGATCACTTGCTAACTTGTCCGCGTTGCTACGACTGATGTGCTGGTGTCCAGGAGAGAGTGCCACCAGCGCCTGGGGTTGGGAGACCCGGTCGAGGGAGCTGAGGGAGAGAGAAATCTCTGTAGGTGTGCGGCTTTGCCGTGCCCAATTTCAGTGACCCCCCGTGTCAGACGTGCGCGCACGTCCGGAAAAAGCCGGTCGTGACGTATCCATCCACGGAGGGTTCCACATGAAGGTCAAGGGCATGGGCCGCACCCGTCTCGGGCGCCTCGCCGCAGTGACCGTACCGGCCACGGCGCTGAGCCTCGGCTTCGGCTACGCGATCATCCAGGGCGCGGTCATCGCGCAGCTGTCCGCCGCCGAGCCGTTCACGGTCACGGCCACGACTGCAACCGCGGACGGTCTCGAGCTGTCGCTCCAGGGCGCGTCGGCTGCCACCAGCAACGACATCATCACGCCACAGACCAAGAAGGCCGCGAAGGTCACCCTCATCAACGGTGTGGTCACGAACATGTGCCTCGCGGCCAACCAGAGCGACATCCCGTTCCTCGGCTCGCTCGGCCTGACCATCTCCGCCACGGGCGACGTCCCGCTCGGCACGACCACCCTCAACGCCGACTCCGTGAGCAGCACGGGCGAGGCGGCGCTGGGTCACACCGAGATCGGTGTCGCGGAGAGCGAGCTGGACAACCAGGCTGCTGAGTCGATCAACCCCGGCGGCTTCGGTATGGAGTCCGATGAGCCGCTGACGCTGCAGGGCCTCAACGCCAAGGCCTACGCGCTCGAGCTCGGTGGCCTGACGCTGGCTGACGGCCTCAGCATCGCGCCGGTCGCCGGCGAGGCGACCTGCTGACCTTCGGGTCTTAGCGATCAGGGTGTCGGCGGCCCTCGGGGGCCGCCGACACCACGACTAGAGAGGTCGACCGAATGAACGAGAACTTCGCAGCCCGCGCTTGGCAGGGCTTCGCCTACTTCCGTAAGTCACGCCCGTTCTGGGGCTGCATCATCCTGGCTCTCGGTGGGTGGTTCGTGCTCAAGCCGGCCGTGGGCTCCTTCGCCGTGATGTCGAGCCTCGGCTCCGGCGGGGCAGCTGTCTACATCCTGGGCGGCGGCATGATGGCGGCAGCCGTCGTCTCGTTCGTGACCCCGGCCCAGCGTCACTTCCCCGCACTCATGGCTGCGATCTTCTCGGTCGCCTCCCTCCCGATGGCCAACCTCGGTGGCTGGCTGATCGGCATGACGCTCGGCATCGTCGGCAGCGGCATGGTCTTCGCCTGGACGCCGTACACCGATGCGCAGCTGGCCAAGTTCGCCGAGCGCGATGCACGGCAAGCCGAGAAGAAGGCAGTGAAGCAGCATGTTTGACCTCAAGGGCCGGGTCCGGAGCACCTACACCGACGCGCGCGAGCAGCTGTCCGCGCGCAAGGACGGCATGTTCGAGAAGGCTGACACCAAGGTGCTCGGCACGCGCCGACGCTCCGTCGGCCTGATGGTGGCCGGCGTCGCAGCGCTGGGCACGATGTTCACGATGGTGTCGAGCAACGTCATGGCGGTCAACTTCGCGTCGTCGAACAACTCGTACAAGATCTACACCGACCGCGTCATCGGCCAGTACGCCGCCGGCTTCATCAACGCCCAGCAGAAGCAGAACGGCACGACGCCGGTCGCGCAGATCGGCTTCAAGCAGGCGGACCTCTTCGGCATGTGCGTGATCGCGCAGCAGGACATCGTCGGACTCGGGACCGTCTCGATGGTGATGACCGGTGGTGAGCCCGTCAACGGCACGGTGACCGACCCGACCAAGAAGATCAGCGCGAACGAGCTCTACATCGCGAGCAACTCGTTGAAGGGCAGCGGCGAGAACATCTCCCGGATGACGCTCGGGCAGTCGGCCGACACCCTCGCGATGGACACCATCACGTCGCACCGCGGTGCGCCGGGTGCCTTCGGGCTCCAGGCCCAGCTGATGCAGATCGGCAACCTCGACGCCGACTCTTACGGTATCGACCTCCAGGGCAGCATCAACCTGCCTGACCTCAACATCAGGGTCGTCCCGGGTGTTGCGACCAAGACCAGCTGCACGAGCTGAGGCCGAGATGACGACACTTCCCCTCTCGCAACGCGCTGCAGACGTCGCCGCCCTCTTGGCGGCCCTCCGGTGGTTCCGCGCGTTCCGCCGTACCCGGCCGTTCTGGGGTGGCCTCTGGCTCGGCCTCGGTGGCATCTGGCTGCTGACGTTCGCCAACATGTCCATCGGCCTCGCCCTCGGCGGTGGCTGGAACCAGTCCGCGGCGTACGTCATCGGTGGTGGCATGCTGATGTTCGCGCTGACCGCGTGGTTCGCGCCCTTCTACTCGGCGCTTGTCGGCTTCACCGGCGTGCTGCTCGCCCTGGCCGCGTTCGTTTCGGTCAACCTCGGCGGCTTCCTGATCGGCTCCCTGCTCGGGATCGTCGGCGGCGCCATGGTCTGGGGCTGGGGCGAGAAGAAGCCTCGCAAGCAGAAGGCCGAGGCCGCGTGACGGGCAACCGTCGACGTCAGCGAGTCCTGGTCCTCTTCGCGCTGGTGGCGCTGCTCGTCGCCTCGACGATCACGACCGGCGGACGTGACGAGCCGGCGCACGCCGCCGGCGCGTGCGGGCCGAACGACGCGTACCGCTCCACGCTTCAGCTGTACGGCGGTGCCGGCACCCTTCGGCCGTGCTTGAGCAAGGTCAACATCAACGTGGGCATCCCGCAGAGCGGGCAGAGCCACTTCTTCGACATCCAGAAGATCCGGATCATCGAGGACAACGTGACGCTCCGCTATGCCGACGGCAGCACCGAGAGCAACCTCAAGCACATCACGTTCGAGTCCTTCAACGTCCGCGACAACATGACCCTCACCGTGGACGGCCCCGGGTACGACGTCCGGATGGCTCCCGACGCGGCGGCCGTCATCGGCGGCGAGGGCGTCAACACCGACCTCTGGGTCACCGGCGACAGCTTCGTGACGGTGAGCAGCATCATCCTGTTCTTCGGGCTGTGCACGACGGCCAGCGTCAACCTCTTCTCGAACCTGTCGTGGCTGCTCAACGGCAGCAGCTGGACCGGCTGCGGGATGAACCTGGACGTGCGGTTCATGGCGGTCTACCGGCCGACCGGTTCGACGACGGGGCTCTTCCCGATCAAGCTTCCGAACACCACGATCTCGGTGCTGTGATGGCCGCGTCAGGGGTGGTGTACGGCACGAGGTGGGGGCGCACAAACGCGCTCGTCCTGATCGCTCTCCTGGTGATCGCCGGCATCGTCGTCGCAGTCAAGCAGCAGGTGATCGCCGCGAACCTCGTGTTCCAGAGCAGCACCTCGCAGCTCGCGACCAGTGCCATCGACGGTAGTGACGTCGGGTTCGGCGTGGTCCGGATGACGCGGAGCACCGGGAGCGGAGGTGGCACGGACGTCAAGAACGTGCTGCGCGGCGGGTTCGCCAACGGCAAGCTCGACGGCCTCTGCGTCTCCCAGGTCCAATCGATCCTCGGCGTGAACATGACCCTCAAGATCACCGCCGGTGACGGTGTGCTCGGCACCTACGAGATCCAAGGGTCCAACGCGCTGTTCGACATCGTCTCGATCCGTGGCACCAACGGGAGCAACGGCAGCGGCATCAACATGGACGGGCGAGCGCAGTTCGGGCTGGCCGCGTCGGACGTCACCACGACGAAGACGAACGGCGTCTTTGACATCAACCCGCTCGAGGCCGACCAGGGCACCGGGTGGTTCGGGATCGACGCCGACAAGGGCAACCTCTACAACATCCGCGGCACCATCTACGACGGTGTCATCGGCGGGCCGTTCTCACTGCCCAACCTCTCCATCACGGTCACCCCGGGCACGAGCGGCTGCGACGCCAGCCCGCTCCCTAAGTAGTAAGGAGAGGTCGTGGGCCAAGGCCGCGTTCGACTCGGTCGGTTCTTCGCGGTCATCGCGCCCTGCGTCGCGGCCTGCCTCGGCGTGGTGCTCGCGATCATGTCCGGCTGGATCTCGGTCGCATTCGCTTCGTCGTACCCCCTCGACCTGACCTCGAGCCAGGGTCGGGCCGACCGCCTCTCGATCACCTTGGGGACGGACAGGGAGGTCACGGGGATGGACGGCGGCGACCGTGCGCGGCCGGTCGCCCTGCTCCATGTGTCCAAGGCTGAGCTCGCCGACCTCTGCCTGGTCCCTCGGCTGAAGCTGCCGGTGATCGGCCGGATGTTCTCCCTGCGGATCTCGTCCGGTCGCACCGTTCGGATGGGCAGCGCCAACTTGGCCGCGGCCCAGGCGACGGTGGACGGTCTCGAGGTCCCGCACACCTACGTCGGCGCGTCTCCCGAGGACAGTCCGGCTCGACCGGGCGGCTTCGCGATGGCCACCGGCGGGGAGCGGGGGAGTGTTCGGCTGGACGGGCTCGACACCCAGGTCTACGGCCTCACGCTCGAGGACGGCATGAGCCTGCGGTCGATCGTGCTTCGCCCGCGCTTCGGCGATCAGCACTGCTGAGGCTCTGCTGCTGAGGAGGGGCAGACTTCCCACTCTCTTTACCTAGCAACCCTCCATCCACCGGTTTCTCCACCGTTCGATAGGGAAATCCCCAAGTTTCCGGCCGTGATTTGCCGGCCGTTCACATTCGCGCCCCCGGCCGTACCTGATGGCGGTCCAGGGTCATCCCGGAGCCGGGGGGTCTCTCTTCCGCTCTACGGGACTCGGCCCGTTTCCTCGCGGTGCCCAGAAGTGGGCGAGAACTAGGCAGGTTGACGGTGTCATCGCTTGGTGCGCCACCCGAAGTGACGGGGGTTCCTCGGGTTCGTCGTTCCTTGAAGTCGCGACCGTCCGGGGCCGACATGGTGTTCCGCCAGATCGCCACCGGCAGCGGAATCGCGGTGCTCGTCATCATGCTCCTGGTCGGGAGCTTCCTGGCACTGCGTGCCACGACGGCGCTGAATAGTGCCGGCCTCGACTTCCTCACTGAGGACGGCTGGGAGCCGGACGCCGGCAAGTGGGGGATCGCGGGCATCCTGTCCGGCACGATCCTGGTCGGTCTGGTGGCGGTCGTGATCGCCGTGCCCCTTGCCATCGGGACGGCGCTGTTCATCTCGGAGTACGCCCCTGCAGGGCTGCAGCGCAGCCTGATCAGCCTGGTGGACCTCATGGCGGCCGTACCCAGCGTGGTCTACGGACTCTTCGGGTTCTTCCTGCTCCAGTACAAGGTCGTCCCGCTGTCCCTGTGGATCAGCGAGCACTTCGGCTGGATCCCGATCTTCGCGATCGACGTCGACGGCTATGAGAAGGGCAGTGCGCTGACGCAGACGACGGTCTTCACGTCATCGACGTTCATCGCAGGGATGGTCGTGGCGTTCATGGTCCTGCCGATCATGTGCTCGATCATGCGCGAGGCGTTCTCCCAGGCGCCGATCGGCGAGCGTGAGGCCGCGTTCGGGCTCGGCGCGACCAAGTGGGGGATGATCCGCGCGGTCGTGCTTCCGTTCGGCAAGGGCGGGATCATCGGCGGCTCGATGCTCGGTCTCGGGCGAGCGCTCGGCGAGACCATCGCCGTGTTCATGGTGCTGGCCGTCGTGCCCGCCTTCCAGCCGAACATCCTCCAGAACGGCGGCAGCACCGTGTCTGCGCTGATCGCCCTCCGGTACGGCGAGTCGGGCGAGTTCTCGGTCTCCGCACTCTTCGCCGCCGGCCTCGCGCTGTTCGTCATGACGCTGGTGATCAACTTCGCCGCGTCGAGCGTCGTCGCCCGGAGCCGGTCCGGAGCGGAGAGTGGCTGAGCTCATGTCCGTTACCGTCGAGCAGAGCACCACTGTTCCGACCCAGTCGCGCTCGCCCGAGGCTGAGGCGCCGGAGCCTCAGGTACGCCGTAACCTCTCCGCACTCCGCACCAGCGACGTGCTCGCGCTCTGCGGCGCACTCGGCGCGGCAGCCTCCACGACCTGGCTGCTGTGCGTGTTCGCCCCGATCACCGGGGTGCTGGCGCCCGTCGTCATCAGCTACACCCTCTTCCTCGCCTTCTACGCCGCTCTGGTCTCGCTCGATGAGACCGGCCAGATGGTGAAGGCGCGTGTGGCCGGTGCTGTCATCTTCAGTGCCAGCCTGCTCACCTTCTCCGTTCTCGCCGTCGTCGTCGCGTACTGCCTGATCAAGGGCTTCACCGCGATGAAGCACTGGAACTTCTACACCGAGGACATGGCTCAGGCCGGTCCACTCGACCCACTTACGGTCGGCGGCATCAAGCATGCGATCGTCGGCACCCTCGAGCAGATCGCGATCGCTCTGGCGATCACGGTCCCGCTGGGTGTGACCTGCGCGGTGTTCCTCAACGAGTTCCCGGGTCGTTTCGCTCGCTTCGTCCGCACGATCGTCGAAGCGATGACTGCGCTCCCGAGCATCGTGGCGGGACTCTTCATCTACGCCACTTGGATCTTCACGCTGGGCAACGGCAAGAGCGGCTTCGCTGCGGCTCTCGCCCTCGGCGTGATGATGTTGCCGATCATCATCAGGGCCGCGGACGTCGTCCTCCGCCTCGTGCCCGGACACCTCAAAGAGGCGTCGTACGCCCTGGGCTCCAGCCACTGGCGCACCGTGTGGCACGTCGTTCTCCCTACTTCCCGCTCCGGCCTCACGACGGCCGTCATCCTCGGCACCGCGCGTGGCATCGGCGAGACGTCGCCGGTCCTGCTCACTGCGGGATTCGCCAACGCCCTCAACACCAACCCAGTCGAAGGACCTCAAGTGTCACTGCCTCTGCAGGCCTTCATGTCCGTCAAGCAGCCTCAGCCCGAGATGATCGCCCGCGGCTTCGGCACCGCCGCCTTCCTGCTCATCCTCGTGCTGTTCCTGTTCGTCCTGGCCCGCCTGGTCGGCGGCCGCGCCCCCGGCCAGCTGAGCGCTCGTCAGCGCCGTACGATCGCTCGTCGGTCGCGCGCAGATGTGCAGCGCTTCGCGGCCCGTGCGGGCGCGGCCGTCATGGCGGTTGCGCTGCTCGGCCTCCTCGTGGTCAAGCCCGCGGCGCCGGCGTACGCCGAGGACTACGTACCGATCTCAGGATCCGGGTCCACCTGGAGCCAGAACGCCCTCGACCAGTGGCGCCGCAACGTCACCCAGTACGGCATGCAGGTCAACTACCAGGGCACCGGCTCATCCGACGGACGCAACCAGTTCCGCAACGGGACGGTCGACTTCGCGGTCTCGGAAATCCCTTACGGCCTGACGGACGGAGGCGTGTACGACGCACCGCCGGAGCGCAAGTACGCCTACATGCCGATCGTGGCCGGTGGCACGGCCTTCATGTACAACCTCAAGATCAACGGCCGCCGAGTCACCAACCTGCGGCTGTCCGGCGAGAACGTCGCCAAGATCTTCACCGGCGTCATCAAGATGTGGAACGACCCGGCGATCAAGAAGGACAACCCCAAGCTGGCGCTGCCGGCACGTCGGGTCGTGCCAGTGGTGCGGTCGGACGGGTCAGGGACCACCGCGCAACTGACGACATGGTTGAGCAAGAAGTACGGCTCCCTTTGGAACTCCTACTGCGAGAAGGCCGGCCGGAGCGCTCCCTGCGGTGTCACCTCGACCTACCCCGTGGTGTCGGGCAGCGGGTTCACCGCACAGTCCGGCTCACTGGGTGTCTCCGGCTACGTCTCGCAGCAGCAGAACGAAGGCACGATCACCTACGTCGAGTACTCCTACGCGCTCAACACCGACTTCCCGGTCGTGAAGCTGCTGAACAAGAGCGGCTACTACGTCGAGCCGACCGCCTCCAACGTCGCCGTCGGCCTGCTCGGCGCCAAGATCAACAGCGACCCGCAGTCCGCTAGCTACCTGACCCAGATTCTTGACGGTGTCTACGACAACGCGGACTCCCGTGCCTACCCGCTGTCCAGCTACAGCTACATGGTGCTGCCGACCGAGGCCAGCGGTTCGTTCAACACCAGCAAGGGCAAGACTCTGGGTGCCTTCGCCTACTACTTCCTGTGTGAGGGACAGCAACAGGCGCCGGTGCTGGGCTACTCGCCCCTGCCGATCAACCTCGTCAAGGCCGGCCTCACCCAGGTCAAGCGGATCCCGGGCGTCCAGGTCGAGAACGTCGACATCTCCAAGTGCAACAACCCGACGTTCTCGGCGTCTGGCGAGAACGTCCTGGTCAAGAACGCTCCGAAGCCGCAACCCTGCGATCGAATAGGGGCCGACCAGTGCTCGACAGGAACTGGCGGTGACAAGACGGAGACACCGCCGAGCGACAACGGCGGCGACGACGAAACGCCGGGTTCCACGCCAGGCGAGACGCCCGGCACCGGTGAGACCCCCGGCACGAACAACCCCGGGGCGAACCCCGGTGCCAACCCCGGCGACACTCCCGGAGCCGTGATCATCGACGCCGACACAGGCGAGCCCATTGTCGAGGCGGCGCCCGGAGCCGAGACGGTGCCGGCCGTCACGCAGAACCTCGCCTCCGGCTACTCCACCGGCATGCAGATCGCACTGATGACGATTGCCGGAGTGGTGCTGTTGCTCGTCGTCCTGGTGCCACCGATCATTGGTCAGCTCATCGCCGGGAGGCGGCGATGACCGCGCGACGCCCGTCCGTCGGGCTGCTCTGCGTCTTGGTCGGTCTACTGCCAGTTCTTGCCATCATCGGCACCCAGACCCAGGTGTCCGCTGCAGGGGAAGACA
>DATILB010000190.1:0-4527 GCA_035477015.1 Nocardioidaceae bacterium
TCGAGTCGGAAGGCGCCGTCGACGTGGCTGCTCGGGCGGGCGGCGATGTCACCGGCGGCGTAGACGCCTGGAGCACTCGTTGCGCCGGCCCAGTCGACGGCGACACCGCCGGCGGCCAGGTGCAGGCCAGCGCCCTGGGCCAGCTCGATGTTGGGCTCCATCCCGACGGCGAGCAACACCGCACCAGCCGTCCAGGACCGGCCGTCAGCGGCCGTGATCCGGACCTCGTCGCCGTGCTCCGCGACCGAGGAGACGGAGACGTCGGTCTGCAGGTCGACGCCGTTGCTCTTGTGCAACGCGACGTAACGCTCGGCCAGGGGCGCCGGCAGCAACCGCGGCAGAGGAAGAGCCGCGGTCTCCAGCAGGGTCACTTGGTAGCCGAGGCTGCGCAGGCTCGCCGCGCCCTCGGATCCGATCAGTCCGGCGCCGACGATCACGACCGGCTCCTCGGGACCAACCGGAAGAGGCAGGCAGGAGAGTCCTCGGATCGTGCAGATCCGGTCGCCCACGAACGGCTTGCGGGCCCGGCCACCCGTCGCGAGGACGATCCGGTCTGCGGGGATGCGGTCGCCGTCCTGGGTAAGCACTGCGCCCGGTTCCAGCGAGACCACCGTCGTACCGGTGACAAGCTCGACCTGCTGGTCGGCGTACCACTGCTCCGGCTTGATGCGGATGCCGTCGGCGGTCTTGTCGCCCCGAAGGATCTCCTTGGACACAGCCGTACGGCGGTAGGGCAGCTCGGTCTCGTCACCGACCAGCAGCAGCCGCCCGTCGTACCCGCTGGCCCGCATCGAAGCAGCGGCGCTGACACCTGCGATGCCAGCGCCGACCACCACGACGTTCTGCGGAAGGCTCACGCCCTTTCGACCTCGACCATGTCGAAGTCGGCCTTGGCTGCCCCGCAGTCGGGACAGGACCAGTCGTCGGGGATGTCCTCCCACTTGGTGCCGGGCGGGAAGCCCTCTTCCTCCCAGCCGACGGCCTCGTCGTACTCGAAACCGCACTGGAGGCACTGGTAGATCTTCAAGACGAAACTCCTAGGGGCTCGAAGTCCTGCTGCTCACGGACGCCGCAGTCGGGGCAGCACCAGTCCGGGTCGATGTCCTCGAACTTGGTCCCTGCTGGCCACCCCTCGCGGGGGGCGCCCAGGTCCTCGTCGTAGACGTACTCGCAGCTGGGGCACTGGAACCGAGCCATGTCAGGCCGCCTGCTCCGGCACCGGGTACTTCCTGAGGTACTTGTCCTGCTTGCGCGGCAGGATGTTCGCCTTGGTGAGGTCGCCGTCCATGTGCGCGACCACTCGCTTGTCCATCACGGCCCGCCAGATCGCCGGCACCCAGGTCAGGACGATCATGCCGGCGTAGCCGGTCGGCAGGACCGGGGCTTCCTTGTAGTCACGCAGCGTCTGGTAGCGCCGCGTCGGGTTCGCGTGGTGGTCGCTGTGCCGCTGCAGGTGGTACAGCAGGATGTTCGTGCCGATGTTGTTGCTGTTCCAGCTGTGGCTCGGGTTGACCCGCTCGAAGCGACCGGACTCGAGCTTCTGGCGCTTCATCCCGTAGTGCTCGAGGAAGTTGACCGACTCCAGCAGCCAGATGCCGAGGAAGCCCTGGACCACCAGCAGCATCAAGGTGACGCCGTAGCCGATCTGCGGGCCGACGATGATGAGGATCGCCCCCCAGAGGACGACGGACATCAGCCAGGCGTTGATCAGGTCGTTCTTGAGGGTGAAGCGCGACGTGCCCAGCCGCTTGAACCGCTTGGACTCCAGCTCCCATGCGTTCTTCAGGCTGCCCCACATGGTGCGCGGCAGGAACTGGTAGATGTTCTCGCCCAGCTTGGAGCTGGCCGGGTCCTCGGGTGTGGCGACGCGGACGTGGTGGCCGCGGTTGTGCTCGATGTAGAAGTGGCCGTAGAAGGTCTGGGCCAGCGAGATGCGGGAGAGCCAGCGCTCGTGCGACTCCTTCTTGTGGCCGAGCTCGTGGGCGGTGTTGATCGCGATGCCGGCGACCATGCCGAGGCCGATCGCAATGCCGATCTGGTCGGCCAGGTCGATGCCCGGCTGCGTCATCATCCAGAAGCTCCAGGCGATGCAGACGTACTGCGCCGGGATGAACGCATACGTCACCCAGCGGTAGTAGCGGTCCTCCTCGAGGGCCTCGAGGACCTCGTCGGGCGGGTTGTTCGGGTCGAGACCGAGGGTGAGGTCGAGCAGCGGGATCACGCCGAAGACGAAAACGGGTGCGAAGAACCAGAACACGTCCCACCCGGTCCACTCGACGAGTCCCCAGGCGAGGAACGGGATGAACGGGATGATCGCCCCCAGGATCCAGGCGTAGCGCTTGGTGTCCCGCCACTCAACGGCGGGCGTCTGGATGCCCCCAGTGACAGATGTGGTTGCCATCGTCGTCTCCTTGCTCGTGTTGGCTACGTCACCAACCCCTTTACAAGAAGTTACGACTTGTACACCCCGCTTGGCAAGAGTTTCAGACTTGTAAAGCGATCTGGACTAGCGCGTGAGCTCGTCGAGGAGGCGCGTGGCGCTGGTCGACTGCCCCGGAAGGCCCTCGATCCAGACCCGGACCTCCTGCGCATCAAGGCGCAGGTCATCGAGGTACTCACGGAGCACGGCGACCGTGCTGCCGAGGTCCGGCCGGCGGCGTACGACGGCCACGGCTCGGTCGGCGCCCACCCGTGCGACGGTCTCCCCACCGGGGAACACCGTGTGCAGGGCGTCGGCGACGCGAGCCAGCATCAGCGAGCGGCCGAAGTGCGTGTGGTCGCCGCTTCGGGCCTCGACCACGACCAGGGCGTGAGCGGCGCGTACGTCGACGCCGTCGTTCTCGCACTCCCGGTAGATCTCGTCCAGCCGGGTCCGCACATGCGCCAGGCTGGCGAGCCCCGTCAGCGGGTCCTCGCAGGACAGCTGATGGAGGTACTCCAACGTCGCTTCGCTCCACGCGATCGACAGTGCCTCCGTGGCGCCGTACGCGGGCTCCCTCCCCAGGACCCGCGCGTACGTCGCGCTCAGGTCGGACAGTGCCTCTCCCAGGGAGGCACCGTCACGAGCCATCGCGCGGCCTACTTCGACGCAAGCCGCCGCTGGATCGGTACCGGACACCAGAGCCTCCCCTACCGCCTCGAACCCTGCCGGCAGCGCCTGACGGTCGGATTCGGACAGTTCCCGCTCTGATGCCTCTTGTGCACCCACGGACCGTCGGCGCGGAAGCGCAGTGAAGTTAGCCATCACTGGCCTCCTTCCCCGTCCGTGTAGTTGCCACTCCCCGCCTGCTTATCCGTGGCAACGGCTTGCACAGAGGAAACGGGGTCGAGGGGCATCCATGACGCGAGTTTGTCGAGAAATTTCGGGGCACGTTTTCTTTACCTTGTTCGCCTATGAGGCGCCGATCACGGCGGTACCTTGTGAACTAGGGAAGGGAACTACGGCATGTGCCGTCACGAACGTCCGATTCGTGCGTTACATCATCGATATGACCGAACTTCTGAACGGCGTCGACACGCCCAGTGACGCGGAGCTGATCTCACGCGTCCGGGGCGGTGACCTCGATGCCTACGGTGACCTGTTCGAGCGCCACGTCGATGCCGCTCGGCGGCTGGCGCGCCAGCTGTTGCGAGGCCCTGACTCGGACGACCTGGTCTCCGATGCTTTCACCAAGGTCATGGCGGTGCTGCAGAACGGCGGTGGTCCCGATGTGGCCTTCCGTGCCTACCTGCTGACCGCCGTACGCCGACTGCACGTCGACAAGATCCGGTCACAGTCCAGGCTGACGACGACTGACGACATGACGCAGTTCGACCCCGGTACGCCGTTCCACGACACCGCAGTCGCGGGCTTCGAGTCCGGAGCCGCGGCCAAGGCCTTCGCCTCGCTGCCGGAGCGCTGGCAGCTGGTGCTGTGGCACCTCGAGGTCGAGGGGCAGAAGCCCGCCGACATCGCCCCGCTGCTCGGCATGAGCGCGAACTCTGTGTCGGCGCTCGCCTACCGCGCCCGAGAGGGCCTGCGTCAAGCCTTCCTCACGGCACACCTGGCGGACACCTCGGACGACGACTGCCGGTGGGTGAACGAACACCTCGGCGCCTACGTCCGCGACGGTCTCTCCAAGCGCGACTCGGCCAAGGTCAAGGCGCACCTCGACGAGTGCCGCCAGTGCACCGCGATGTACCTCGAGCTCACCGAGGTCAACTCGAACCTCTCCGCGATCATCGCACCGCTCCTGCTCGGTGGGGCTGCCGCCGGCTACCTCGCCTCGAGCGGTGGCGGCGCCGCTGCGGCGGGCGGGATCATCCTGCTCTTCGACCGGGCCAAGGACGCTGTCCTCGGCAACCTCGCGACCGTGGCCGCCGGCACCGCTGCCGCGGCAGTAGCCGCTGTCGCGGTCGTCGCGGTGGCCGTGAGCGGCGACGACGGCAACCCCAAGGCGGACCCGCCGGCCCCGAGCATCACGCAGCCGACGTCGGAGCCGTCCGCGGCACAGCCCACGCCGAAGCCACCCAAGAACAAGCCCACTC
>DATILB010000191.1:0-4205 GCA_035477015.1 Nocardioidaceae bacterium
TCGGGCATCCGCTCTCGGAACGGTCGACCGAGGTCGCGCTCGCCCTGCGTCATGTGGCCCTGTTCGGCGCACCGGCCGACCCGGACTGACCGATCGGTTGTTCCGGTGGCCAACGGCTTTAGTGCTTTTCAGACTGAGGCACGAGCGAGCCTAAGCCCTCCCCTGACATCGTCAGCGTTATGACGAGAAACCTTGGCCTGGTCGACCGGATCTTCCTGCTGCAGGAGGCTCCGAAGACGCCCCAGCACGTCGGTGGGCTCGGTGTGTTCAGCCTGCCCGCCGATGCACCGCCCGACTACCTCGAGCGCCTCGTCGAGGGCTTCCAGTCGTCCCGTGAGTTCGCAGAGCCCTTCAACTACGTCCTCCGACACCCGTCGCTCAAGAGCGTCGCACCGTCGTTCGACGAGCTGCCCGCCGAAGATGTGGACCTCGAGTACCACTTCCGGCACAACTCGCTCCCGCGGCCGGGTGGTGAGCGGCAGCTCGGCGTGCTCGTGTCGCGGCTGCACTCGAGCCCGCTCGACCTGAGTCGCCCCCTCTGGGAGGTGCACCTGATCGAAGGCCTGTCCGGCGGTCGGTTCGCGATCTACCTCAAGCTGCACCACGCACTCTTTGACGGCATCGCCGGCGCCCGGCTGATGCAGAAGATGCTCAGCACCGACCCTTCGGACACCGCCATCAGGGCACCCTGGACCATCGGGCGCAAGAGCTCGAGTCGCCCCAAGGCGGCTCCCCCGGCGCGCACCGCTGCAGCGCGGGAGGCTGCCAAGACCGCGACAGGCTTGGTCCGCAGGACGGCGCAGCTCGCCCGACAGGTCGTGCGCCCCGATCGGGACCTGGCCACGCCGTACCGGATTCCGGAGGTGCCGTTCAACGGCCGCGTCGGTCAGCAGCGACGTGTGGCCACTCAAGCGGTCGACTTCGAGCGGGTTCGTGCCCTCGCCGACCGGGCCGACGTCACCATCAACGACGTCTTCCTCGGCATCTGTGCGTCGGGTCTCCGTCGTTACCTCGACGAGGCCGGAGCACTGCCAGAGCTCGGCCTGGTTGCCGGCACTCCGGTCTCGGTGCGCCTCGGGAGCGGTGACAGCTCGAATAACGCCTTCACGATCGTGACGATGAACCTCTGGACCGACATCGAGGACCCGGTCGAAAGGCTGCGGGCGATCAACCGGTCGTCCACGGTCACCAAGGCGACCATGGACGGGATGACCAAGAAGGCCGCCGTCAGCTTCGGCGCCCTCACCTTCTCGCCGTTCGTGGCTCAGGGTCTGGTCGGTCTCGGTGGCCGGTTGACGCCGCCGTACAACCTGGTGATCTCGAACGTTCCCGGGCCGCTGGAGCAGCAGTACCTCGCCGGCTCGGCACTCGACATGATGGCGCCGCTCGGCCTGCTTGACCACGGTCAGGGGCTGTTCATCGCTGCCTTCACGATCTCGGGCCGGATGGGCCTCGGCTTCGTGGGTGACCGCGACAGCCTGCCGCACCTCCAGCGGCTCGCCGTCTACACCGGCGAGGCCCTCGACGAGCTCGAGAAGGAAGTCGCCCCCAGCAACGCACCGCGCGTGCGGGCCAAGAGCCGACCCAAGCAGTAGTCCCACCCACCACTCGTCTGTCTCAGCCCTCGCAAGGAGTCCTCATGTCCACGCAGTCCTCAACCGTCGCCGAAGCTTTCCTGGGCACCGTCGCGTCGTCGGGGTCCCGGACCGCGCTTCGGTGGCGCGGCGCGGGCGACGCCTGGGAGTCCATGACTTTCAGCCAGCTCGGCGACCGCGTATCCCGCGTCGCGACAGGCCTGAAGTCCCTGGGTGTTCTCCCGGGTGACCGAGTACTGCTGATGATGCGCAACATCCCGGAGTTCCACGTCGCCGATCTCGCCGTCCTCTTCGCCGGCGCGACACCGGTTTCGATCTACAACTCGTCTTCGCCCGAGCAGATCGACTACCTCGCGGCTCACGCGGGCGCCACGCTCGCCATCGTCGAGGACGAGTCCTTCCTTAGCCGATTCGACGCGGCCGGCGACCGCCTCCCCGACCTCAGGCAGTTCGTCGTCGTGCGCGACGCGCCCGCCCGTGACGACGTGGTCTCGCTCGGGTCGCTCTACGGCGCAGAGGCTCTCGACCTGGCTGAGGCAGCAAAGGCGATCCGCCCCGATGACCTTGCGACCGTCATCTACACCTCGGGTACGACGGGCAACCCCAAGGGCGTGATGATCACGCACCGCAACGTGTGCGCCCAGGTCGAGGGCCTGCGCGCGAGCTTCGCCACGGACCTCGCCGGCAAGCGGATCGTGTCGTACCTCCCGATGGCGCACATCGCAGAGCGGGCGGTCAGCCACTACCTGCTGGCGTTCGACGGTCCCGAGGTGTCTTCGTGTCCGGACCCGGCACAGCTGTCGGCGTACCTCGCTGAGGTGCGCCCGCAGATCCTGTTCGGCGTCCCCCGGGTGTGGGAGAAACTGCGCGCCGGGATACTCGCGGCGGTCGGCCGCGACGCCAGCAAAGCGGCTTCGTTCAACGCTGCCATCGACGTGGCTCTGCCGATCGGCCTCGCCCGGAGCTGGGGCACGACGACGCCCGAGCAGGACGCGGTTTGGGACGAGGTCCAGGGCGGTGGCCTGCGCATGGTGCGGGAGATGGTCGGACTCGACCAGGTCGAGTTCGCCATCACCGGTGCTGCGCCGATCCCCGCTCCGGTCATCGAGTGGTTCAACGCCCTCGGCGTCCCACTCGCCGAGGTGTACGGCATGTCGGAGAACACCGGTGCCATGACCCTGTCGCTGCGCAGCATCAAGCCGGGGACGGTTGGCCGCGCGGTTCCCGGTGTCGAGGTCGCGCTCGCCGAGGATGGCGAGGTCGTCTGCCGCGGCTCCATCGTCACGGCCGGGTACCTCAACGACCCGGAGAGGACCGCCGAGACGTTTGACGCCGACGGCTGGCTGCACACCGGCGACATCGGGGTCCTCGACGAGGACGGCTACCTGAAGATCGTCGACCGCAAGAAGGAGCTCATCATCACTGCGGGCGGCAAGAACATCAGCCCGGCCAACCTCGAAGCCGCACTGAAGACGATCCCCCTGGTCAGCCAGGCGTTCGCGGTGGGCGACGGCCAGCCGTACACCGCCGCCCTCGTCCTGCTCGACCCCGACGTCGCGCCCGCTTGGGCTGCGGCGCAGGGCATCGAGGGTGCCACCCTCACCGACCTGGCCGAGCACCCCATCGTGGTCGGCGAGGTCGAGGACGGCCTGGACGCGGCAATGGCGACCTTCAACAGCGCCGAGCGGATCAAGAAGATCCGTGTCCTCGGCGTCGAATGGATGCCGGACTCCGATGAGCTCACTCCCACGTCGAAGCTCAAGCGTCGCGTCATCAAGGAGAAGTACGCCGACCAGATCGAGCTGCTCTACAGCTGAATGCTGCGCTTTGGGCGCACGCATCGAGTGGCTTCCCGGGTGGCCTCTGGTCCATGCGGGACGGCTCGTAGTCGAGTCTCCCCGTCAAAGGTCCGCGGCCGTCACTCTCGGGAGTGGCGGCCGCGGCTTGCTTCTGCTCAGACGCCGTTCAGTTGCCGGTGTACTGGAAGATCCAGACGCCGGAGTCGCGGTCCGACGCGAGGATGTACTTCTGGCCATTGGGGTGCTTGTGCACCTCGATGCCCCAGAAGTTGTTGCCGTCTTCGTCGATGTGGGCGCCGACCTCTTGGAGGTCGGGGTTGCCGCCGCCGTCGTAGTACTTGAGGACGCGCAGGCCTCCCGTGTAGTACGAGACGTAGGCCAGGTCCTCATCAGGATCAGTCGCCACTTCGTGGACCGACAGGTCTCCGAACCCTTCGGCGTATGCCGCGTCCTGTGACTCCGGGATGTAGTACTGGTCGTAGTCCGCCATCGTCTGGGCGTCGTAGAGGTGGACGTAGCCCCAGCCGTCGAAGACCCGGCTGATGTTGACGTCCGAGCCGTCGGTGCCTACCGCGGGCGCCGCTGTGCCGGTGCCGGTCACGTCCGTCGAGCAGGTGTAGCCGTCCAGGGACGCGCCGAGGATCCGGAAACCAACGGTGCGGCTCACGAAGACCGCCGGGATGCCCGCCTCGACCAGCATCGAGATGAGGATCTCGCACCCGTCCTGACCGGGCCGGTTGAACACGATGGCGCCGTCGTAGCCTGCGGCCTCCACGGTCTGCACCTTCTCGGTGAACGAGCACACGCCGCG
>DATILB010000192.1:0-6548 GCA_035477015.1 Nocardioidaceae bacterium
GACGCCGCCGTGGGCGCCATCGACCACCTCAAGTCCGCAGACCTCGGACGCGCTGGGATCCTGCTCGGCGGGGCCGACGTCGACGACTCGACCTGGCCGGGACTGACCGGCGGAGCCGTGTACGCCACCGACGTGGTGGAGTGCCCGGCGACGGTCGAGGCGTCGCTGCGCCGCCTGCTGTTCAAGGTCGCCGTCGTCACCGATCTGGCCGCGGCCCGAGCGCTCGTGGCCGAGCTGCCCGACGTCGTCGCGGTGACGCGCGAAGGCGACGTGATCGGCGCACACTTCGCGGCCGGCGGCTCGTCCGCACAGCCCTCGTTGCTGGAGGTCCAGGCCGCGGTCGATGAGGCAACCGCGTTGCTCGGCGACGTGACCCACACCTGCGAGCGGCTCGGTTTCGAGCTCGCCCGTCTGGAGGAAGAGCGTGTCCACGCCCAGCAGCGTGTCGACGTCGCGCTGGCGAAGCTGCACGAGTCCGACGCCCACCTGGCGGCGGTTGCCGAGGAGCTGGCCCAGCACGGCTCGCTCGCCCGCTCGGCCAAGGGCGAGAGCGAGCGCATCCTCCGGGCTATCGAGCAGGCCCAGGAGGCGCGCGACCGTGACGTCACCGGGCTCGCCGAGCTCGAGGCAAGGCTCGCTGCCGCAGAGGACGCCACCGACGAGGAGCCGGAGACTGCGGAGCGGGAGCGTCTCGCGGACGAGGCGAGGGCGGCCCGCGCGGCTGAGATGGACGCGCGGCTCGCGCTGCGCACCGCCGAGGAGCGGGCTCGAGCCCTGCATGGGCGGGCCGACGGTCTGCTCCGTGCAGCCCAGGCCGAGCGCGACGCCCGGGCCAAGGCGATTGCCCGTCGCGAGCGGCTGATCCGCGAGGGGCAGGTCGCCGAGGCGGTCGGCAGAGGCGTGACCGTCGTACTAGCCAAGCTCGAGATCGCGATCGCCCAGGCTTCAGCCGACCGGACCTCCATCGAGGAGGCTCGCCGCGGACGCGAGGAACAGCTGGTCGCTGCGCGCACCACGATGCGTGAGCTCGGCAAGGAGCACGACGAGCTCGTGTCGAGCGTGCACCGTGACGAGATGGCTCGTACCCAGCAGCGCATGCGTCTCGACCAGCTGCAGGAGCGCGCGCTGGAGGAGCTCGGCCTCGACGTCGAGGTGCTCGTCACCGAGTACGGTCCCGACCAGCTCGTCCCACCCTCCATCCAGGTCCCTGGCGAGGAGAGCGACGTACCGCTGCTCGATCCGGTCCCGTACAACCGCGAGGAGCAGACGAAGCGGCTGCGTGCCGCCGAGCGCCAGCTCTCGATGCTCGGCAAGGTCAACCCGTTGGCCCTGGAGGAGTTCTCCGCGCTCGAGGAGCGTCACAAGTTCCTGACCGAGCAGCTCGAGGACCTTCGGAAGACGCGCAAGGACCTCCTGGACATCGTGAAGGAGGTCGACGAGCGCGTCGAGCAGGTCTTCACGGAGGCCTGGGAGGACGTCCGCGTCGCCTTCGAGAGCTGCTTCAAGCGGCTCTTCCCCGGCGGCGAGGGGCGGCTCATCCTGACCGACCCCTCGAACATGCTCACCACCGGCATCGAGGTGGAGGCCCGCCCACCCGGCAAGAAGGTCAAGCGGCTGTCGCTGCTCTCGGGTGGTGAGCGGTCGCTCGTGGCGGTCGCGTTCCTGGTCTCGTTGTTCAAGGCTCGGCCCTCGCCGTTCTACATCCTCGACGAGGTCGAGGCCGCCCTCGACGACACCAACCTGGGTCGTCTGCTGGAGATCTACGAGGAGCTTCGGGAGAACTCCCAGCTCCTCGTCATCACCCACCAGAAGCGGACCATGGAGGTCGGCGACGCGCTGTACGGCGTGACGATGCGTGGGGACGGTGTCTCCGCGGTCATCAGCCAGCGGCTGCGCGAAGCCGAGTCGGCCTAGTGGGCGACCGGCCGACCCGGGCCGACTACGTCGTCTGGCGCCAGGCGACGACGCGTTGGGCCGACGACGACGTCTACGGCCACATGAACAACGCCCGCTACTTCGAGCTGATCGACACCGCCGTCAACGTGCACCTCGCGGAGGCGACCGGAGTGGACATCCGCTCGCTGCCGGCCATCGGCGTGGTGGCCGAGGTGTCGTGCCGTTACTTTTCGGAGATCGGCTACCCGCTGCCGGTGGACATGGGCTTGGTCGTGGACAAGATCGGGACCTCGTCGATCATCTACCGGATCGGCTTGTTCCAGGGTGACGCCGATGAGGCCAACGCCGAAGGGCGCTTCGTCCATGTGTACGTCGACAACGCTGAAGGCGAGCGTCACGCCGTACCCATCCCGGACCCGATCCGAGCCGCTGTGGAGCCGCTGCTTCGGGCGTGACCCAATCGTCACAGCACGGAGGTTTGGTGTTCACCCGTCGGGTGGAACCATGGACACAACGCACTGAAACACCAAACGGGGATGTGAGCACGTGCTCTGGGTTCTGCTCTTGATGCTGGCGATCGTGGCGTTGGCCGCCGTCGTAGTCGTCTACGTCGCCTTCCCCTACCGAGGTCGTCGGGTGCCGAGGGCCGGCTGGGTCGGCGACACCATGGTCCGCGGCGTCGAGCGACTTCCCACGCTGGACAACACCCTGGACAACCGACGCTGATTTGGTACCCCGTCAGGCGCGCGTGGTTGGATGACCGGCGTGCCTGAGTTGCTCTATCTGATCGTCGTCCTCGCCGTACTCATCGTCGGCGTGCTCGTCGGCTTCGTGACCACTCGTGGTCGCCGTGGTGCGCAGGGCGGTGGGACCGACGTCATCACCAGGCCCGAGCCGACGGTCGGTGAGGACGCGGAGGTCCCAAGGGACACTCCGACGCGCACGATCGAGGACACCTCGCTCCCGACGCTGGAGCGGCCCGAGTCGTCGGCGTCCCGGATCGTGCGCCTTCGGCAACGACTGTCGCGCTCGCAGGGGACCCTCGGGCGCGGTCTCCTCGCGCTCCTCTCGCGGGAGCGGATCGACGAGGATACCTGGGAGGAGATCGAGGACGCGCTCCTGACCGCCGACATCGGAGTCGGCCCGACCCAGCAGCTGGTCGGCAAGCTTCGTGAACGGTTTCGGATCGAGGGCGGCACGGCTGCTCCCGTGCGCGACGTGTTGCGCGAGGAGCTCCTCGCCCTCATCGACCCGTCCATGGATCGCTCCCTCGGCACCCAGGGGGCCGACGGCCAGCCGGCCGTCGTCCTCGTGGTCGGTGTGAACGGCACCGGAAAGACCACCACGGTCGGCAAGCTGGCCAGAGTGCTGGTCGCCGAGGACAAGACGGTGGTCCTCGGTGCTGCCGATACGTTCCGCGCCGCCGCGGCCGATCAGCTGCAGACCTGGGGCGAGCGCGTCGGCGTCCCGACGGTGCGTGGCCCCGAGGCCGGTGACCCCGCCTCAGTCGCGTTCGACGCGGTGAAGACCGGTGCGGACGGCGGCTACGACGTCGTGCTGGTGGACACGGCGGGCCGGCTGCAGAACAAGGCCGGCCTGATGGACGAGCTCGGCAAGGTCAAGCGGGTGATCGAGAAGTCGGCTGCAGTCACCGAGGTGCTCCTCGTCCTCGACGCCACCACAGGCCAGAACGGCATGACCCAGGCCCGCGTCTTCGGCGAGGTCGTCGACGTGACGGGCATCGTGCTGACCAAGCTCGACGGGTCGGCCAAGGGCGGCATCGTAGTGGCGGTCCAGCGCGAGCTGGGTGTCCCGGTGAAGCTGGTCGGGCTGGGCGAAGGCCCAGACGACCTTGCCCCGTTCGACCCCGAGGCGTTCGTCGACGCGCTGCTTGGCGACTAGCGGTGCCGACTGGGGTCAGCCAGGACCCCACGAAGGATGAACGCGAGCATGTCGTCCACCTCGTCGATGCCGGGCAGCGGGCGGTCGGAGATGATCCGGCTGGCCAGGATGCCGCCGATCCAGTTCAAGGCGTAGTCGAGCCGCGCATCGGCCCGCACCTCGCCACGTGCGATGGCCCGCTCGAACGTCTCCTTGGACTGGACCTCGCGTCGGTCGCTGCTCTCGCGGTAGAGCGCAGCGATCCGCGGGTCGCGAATGGACTCCGCGATGCACATCTTCAGGAAGGCCACGCCCCCGGCGGAGTTGGCGAAAGTGAGCACGTTGACCAGGCTCGCGCGGAGATCGGTCACGATCGAGCCGGTGTCGGACTCGGGGAACTCCGTCGTCAGGACCTCGCTGATCGCGGCCACGGCCAGGTCGCTCTTGGAGGGCCAGCGCCGGTAGACGGTCGCCTTGCCGACCCCAGCGCGCTCGGCCACGTCGTCAACGGTCATGCGGTCGAAGCCACGCTCGACCATCAGCTGCGCGGCCGCGGCGCGGATCCTCGTGTCCGCCTTCGGGTCGCGTGGCCGACCGCGTCCGCGCTTGGGCGGGTGCTGTGCGGGCGCGTCCTGGTCGGATGTCTGGTGGTGCGCAGTCACGGCTCCACCCTACCCGTGGAATACGGCACTTTTTTACTTTGTGGGTTCCCTAATCATCGCCCTCGGAAAGTCGTGAGGACGTTACATGGCTGAAACAAAGGTGGTGAAACCGTCACCTGGCCGCAACGCAGGCCGTCTTGCCGCGAAACCTGGAAATCGCAAGGTAGGCGCACTAGACGTGGCGCACCGGGGGGACAGTGCTGTCAGCCGGGACCCCCGCGTCGCGATTTCAAGACTTGTTCAATGATGGAGGTTTCATGGACGGCTATTACGCCTTCTTCATCCTCGCCACCGCATTGGTGCTGATGATGACGACGCCGGCGCTGGCGTTGTTCTACGGAGGGATGTCGCGGTCCAAGTCCGTACTCAACATGATGATGATGTCGTTTGTCGCCATGGCGGTCATCGGCATCATCTACGTGCTCTGGGGCTGGTCGATGTCGGGTCTGGACGCGGCCAACGGCTTCGGTAACGGCAAACTGATCGGTGACGTTTTCGGCGGCTTCGGCCTCAACAACGAGACGTGGGAGGTCACCGACCCGAACGGGACCGGCTCCACCTACACGTGGGTGGCGTTCCAGCTGACATTCGCGGTGATCACCGCGGCGCTGATCTCGGGCGCGATCGCTGACCGCGTCAAGCTCTCCGCCTGGGTCGTCTTCATCGCGATCTGGGTGACGCTGTGCTACTTCCCGGTCGCCCACAACGTCTGGGGTGGCGGCTGGCTCTACGAGCAGGCGGCTGCGTTCGACTACGCCGGCGGCACGGTCGTCCACATCAACGCCGGTATCGCGGGCCTCGTCCTTGCTCTGATCATCGGCAAGCGCGTCGGCTTCATGAAGGAGCCGATGAAGCCGCACAACCTCACGCTGACGATGATCGGTGCCGGCCTGCTGTGGTTCGGCTGGTACGGCTTCAACGTCGGCTCGATCGTGTTCTACAACGGCACCGTCGATGACGCGGGTGACCCGTCGCTCGGCCAGATGCAGTTCATGGGCGAGACCGGCGCGACGTTCCTCAACACCACGCTGGCCACCATGGCGGCGATGCTGGCCTGGCTGCTCGTCGAGCGGATCATGCACGGCAAGGCCTCCGCCCTCGGCGCCGCTTCGGGCGTCGTCGCCGGCCTCGTCGCGATCACCCCGGCCTGTGGCGCGGTTGACATCTACGGCGCTCTCGCCGTCGGTGCAGTCGCCGGTGCGCTGTGTGCGGTCGCGGTGGGCCTGAAGTACAAGATCAAAATGGACGACTCGCTCGACGTGGTTGGCGTTCACCTCGTTGGCGGCATCGTCGGCGCGTTGATGATCGGCCTTGTGGGCTCGGACGAGGCACCGCAGGGCGCCGACGGCCTCTTCTACGGCGGCACCGGCGAGCTCCTGTGGATCCAGTTCCAGGCAGTCGCGTTCACCATCGTGTGGACCGGTGTGCTCACCACGCTCATCGCTCTCGCGATCAAGTACACGATCAAGTGGCGGGTCACCGAGGACGAGGAGGTCGAGGGTATCGACTTCGCGCAGCACGGCGAGTCGGCGTACGACCTCGACTCTCGTTCGGGTGGCGTGATCGCCGGGTCGGGCAGCATCCACAAGGCCGCACCTCCTGCTAAGGCCACGGAAGGAGCCAGCGCATGAAGCTGATCACCGCGGTCATCAAGCCGCACAAGTGGGAAGAGGTCCGCGAGGCCCTCGAGACCTTCGGCGTGACCGGCATGACCGTCAGTGAGGTCAGCGGCTACGGCCGCCAGAAGGGCCACACCGAGGTCTACCGCGGCGCCGAGTACGACATCGCGCTCGTGCCCAAGATCCGGGTCGAGATCGTCGTTGACGACGCCGACGCGGACGACGTGGTCGGCATCATCGTGAAGGCGGCGCAGACCGGCCGGATCGGTGACGGCAAGGTCTGGGTCTCGTCCATCGACACCGTCGTCCGCGTGCGGACCGGCGAGAAGGACGAAGCGGCCATCTGAGCCGGTAACAGCTGAATATGCAGCGAGGACCCGAGGGTCCGCCCCCGCGGCGGATCCTCGGGTTCACATGCTTGTAACAAATCAGTGAGACCTGATACGCGGATGAAACATCCAGCCACCAAGGTGGGCCACTGTCTTGTCCG
>DATILB010000193.1:0-12412 GCA_035477015.1 Nocardioidaceae bacterium
CCGAAGTAGGTGCCTTCCGCCGCGATGATCATGTCGCCGGCCAGAGCCAGCTCGAGGCCGCCGGCGAAGCACATCCCGTGCACCACCGTGATCAGCGGCTTGGAGAGGCGAGCCCCCTCCGTGCCGAACGGGTCGTAGTCATCCGGGCCGTAGCTCAGGCCGTCGTCGTCGACAAGCTCCGAGAGCCGGGTCAGGTCGGCCCCCGCGCAGTACACCGCGCCCTCGCCGTACAGCACCGCGCAGCGGAGGTTCTCGTCCTGGTCGTAGCGCTTGTAGATGGCGGATAGCTCGGCGAACATCTCGGGCGTCAACGCATTGCGCTTGTCCGTGCGGTTCAGGCCGATCAGGAGCACCTGACCTTGGACATGAGTGACCACACTGCCAGTGGCCTGATCCGGCTTCGTCTGTACCTCGGCTGCACTGCCCGACATTGCTTCGTCCTCTCCTGGGTGGAGCCATCACGATAGAGAGTGCTCTCTTTTTCGTCAACCCTCGAGACGTCTTGGAGAGATTGTTCGCTATCATCGAGCCCATGGCTACGAAGGTGAAGGCAAGCGCGGCCCCACGAGAGCGTCTGATGCGCGCGGCGGAGCTGTTCTACTCGGACGGCATCCGGGCGGTCGGGATCAACCGCGTGCTCGACGAGGCGCAGGCTCCCATCATGAGCCTGTACCGCATCTTCGGCTCCAAGGAGGGGCTGGTCGAGGCGTACCTGCTCGACAAGGACGAGCGGGTCCGGGCGCTGTTCGAACGCGAGGTCGAGCGCATCGCTGACTCCGGCAGGGGACGCGTCCTCGCCATGTTCGACGTTCTGGGAGAACTGGTCGCGGGGTCGGACTACCGGGGCTGTGCCTTCATCAACGCGTCTGTGGAGATGGCGGATCCCGACCACCCGTTCGTGGGCATCGCCGTGGCTCACAAGGAGTTCGTACGCTCGGCCTTTTCCGCCTATCTTTCAGAAGCCGGTCTTCGAGAGACCGAGCCGCTGGCAACCCAGCTGTTGATGCTGGTGGACGGGGTCTTCGTCAGCGCGCAGATGCACTCGGTCCACGAAGGCACTGCGGCGAAGGCACGCATGGCTGCCGAGGTGTTGCTGGATGCCGCGCTCGCGGCGCAGGCCAGCTGAGGGTCAGTCCTGCTTGGCACGCTCGTCCCAGCCGTCGGCGCGCACGTCCTAGGACCCGCACCGGGATGCTCCTAGCGTCCTGGTCGTAGAGATCTGGCGACCCGCGACGGAGGTCACGATGAAGGTCCTGCGCATGCGGGAGTTCGGCAAGCCGACCGTGGTTCCAGAGCTCGTCGAGTCGGAGGCTCCCGAACCAGGGCCTGGACAAGTGCTCGTCGCCTTGGAAGCAGCGCCCATCAACCCGTCGGACCTGCTCCTCATCAGGGGCTGGTACGGACACCGCCCAGCGCTTCCCGCCACGCTAGGCACCGAAGGAGTCGGTCGAGTGGTCTCCGCGGGCGACGGTGTTGAGCCCGCTCGGGTCGGTGAGCGCGTGATGGTCGTGCCCACCTTGCAGCACGGCACGTGGCAGGACCAGGTGGCGATCGACGAGGCCGACGCCGTACCCGTCGACCCGAAAGCCGACCCGCTCCAGCTGGCGATGCTCGGCGTCAACCCGATGACGGCCGACCTCCTCCTCCGCTCCTTCGTGGACCTTCCTCCCGGCGCATGGGTGGGACAGATCGGCGGCACCTCTGCCGTCGGCCGCTACGTCATCGCCTTGGCTAAGCTCGCTGGTCTCCGCACCCTCAGCGTCGTACGGCGTCCCGACGGCGTTGCGGAGCTCCTCGACCTCGGAGCCGACGCCGTCGTCGTGGACGGCGAGGACCTCGCCGAGCAGGTGGGGAAGGCGCTCGGCGACGACCGCCTGTTGCTACTGCTCGACCCGATCGCCGGCGAGGCGGTCACCAAGCTCGCCTCCTGGCTCGCTCGCGGCGGCACGCTCGTCAGCTACGGCGGGATGAGCGGCGCCTTGGTCACGGTCGCGCCGGTCGACCTGATCTTCCGTGACATCCACGTCCGCGGCTTTTGGCAGAAGCACTGGCTGGACCTCACGCCACGCGAGGAGGTCGTGGCGGCGTACACCCGTCTGGCCCCGCTGGTCTCCGATGGGACCCTTCATGCCCCGGTGGCCGCCTCCTACCCGCTCAAGCGATACCAGGAGGCGCTCTCGCACGCCATGGACCCCGGCCGAGCAGGCAAGGTGCTGTTCGCGTGGTGAGGACGGAGCTGAGCGGCGGGGGCGACGGCGATCAATCCCCGAGGCACTGACCTCAAGCGGTTCCTGAGCTCTTGCCCCGCGACCGGGTGTCCCTCATGCCAGCGAGTTCAGCAGGCCGGCTGGAGCGTCGGGTCGTTCCAGTGAGATGAAGTGACCGGCGCCCGTGAGCTCGGTGAACTCGGCCGCGGGGAGTAGGTGCTTGTTGGCTTGACGGTCGGAGCGACGGGACCAGTCCTTCTCGCCGTACAGGAGATGGACCGGCGCGTTGACGTCGGTGTAGCGCGAACGAGCCGCGATGAGGCTGGGCAGGTTTCCGTACACGCCTCGAGCGACCGTCGGGTAGCCGGGCCGGCGTCCGACCCTCAGCAGCTCGTCCAGGTAGTCGGGCCGCAGGGCGTCCTTGTTGCTCAGTCCGCCGCGGAGCACCGCCCGCATGATCGGCTTGGGCTCCACTGCGGCGAACCTCGGCCCGATACCGGGCGTCAGGACGCCAGCGATGATCAGTCGGGCCAAGAGACTCGACCTGACGATTCCGCCGGGGTAGTCGTACGGGTTGATCGAGACGACCCTTCGGACGCGTCCCGGAAGGTCCGCCGCCGTCGTGAGGGCGAGAACGGCGCCCATCGACTCACCGAGCAGCGTCACGTCCTGCAGGTCGAGTTGGGTGATGAGCTGCTTGACGGCCGCGCGCATCTCGGGTTCCTGGTACGAGGCCCCAGGGGCTATCTGCGAGTAACCCATGCCAGGTAGGTCGAGCGCGTACACGGTGTAGCGCTCCTGGACCAGTGGAATGAGATGGCGGAAGTGCTCGGCCTGGGTGCGCACGGTGTGGAGCAGGACCAGCGGCGCACCGGTCCCACCGGTGAGGTAACGCAGCCGGCCCTGGCCCTGCGCCTCCGCGCCGGTGGGGTCGAGGAAGTGGCTGCTGGTTCCCGGGATTCGGATTGTTGATTCGGTGTCGCTGGTTGCGGACATGGTCGTCTCCTCAGACGTCTTGCGGATGTGGTCGGGGTCTGGTTCCCTGCGGCGCCTTCAGTGCGCCACGACGAGCACCTCGGTCTCCTCCGCCTGTGAGGCGCGTTCGCTGCCCATCGTGAGTGCAGCGACCGATGAGGCGAGGGCGGTGGCGGCGATGAACACCCAGGCCCACCGGACGGCGTCGAGGTCGGCGACGCCGGTGTCGAGGATGCTGACCAAGATGGCGACGCCGAGGACTAGGCCGACCTGGCGGGCCATGCTGATGATGCCGCTGCCGGTCGCTGCCTGAGCTGCGGGCAGGCTGGCCGTGGCAGCCGCGACCAGGTTGGGGAATCCGAGACCGACTCCGACGCCGATGACGAGCCAACCGGGGAGCACCGTTGTCCAGTAGGACGGTTCGGTGCTGAGGGCGAGCAGGAGCCAGATCACGCCCAGGGCGACCACCACGCCGCCCGCGGCGATCAGCCGCGAGGGGTGAAGATGCCCGAACAGCCTGTTCCCGAGGATGCTCGCGACGGGTACGACAAGGGGGCCGGCAGCGATCGCGAATCCGGTCTCCAGTGCCGAGAATCCCCAGCCTTGCTGCATCCACAGAATCGCGAGGAGCAGCGCCGCCCCGAACGAGCCGTTGAAGAGGAGCGTTGCGATGTTGACCGAGGTGAACGAGCGCACGCGGAACAGGGCGGGGTCGACCACGGGATTGGGGTGGCGCCGGGAGAACCCGACGAACGCGAGGAGGGTCAAGGCGGCCGTGGTGAAAGAGCCGATGGTGAGGCCGGAGGTCCAGCCCCAGTCGTTGGACTGCACGAGGCCGAGGACGAGCGCGCCGATGGAGACGGCGAGCAAGAGGGCACCGACCAGGTCCGGGCGCGGGGCGCCCTCGTTGTGGCGGACGTCGGGGACAAGGCGCACGGCGGCGACCAGCAGGACGAGCCCCACAGGCACGTTGATCCAGAACGCCCAGTGCCACGACAGCTGGACAAGCACGCCCCCCGCGGCCGGGCCGAGCGCCGCGGCGATGGCGCCACTGAGCGCCCACACCCGCGCACCGGCGGCTCTCCGTTCCGGCGGGAGGGCGGCGAGGAGGAGGCCGAGGCTGGCCGGAGTCATCACCGCCGCGCCGACGGCCTGCACGCCACGGAGCGCGACGAGCGTCCACACGTCATCGGCGTACCCGCAGGCCAGGCTGGCGAGGGTGAACAGCGCCAGCCCGGTGACGAAGCCGCCCTTCTGGCCGTATCGGTCGGTCAGCCGACCTGCCGGGATGAGCAGAGCGGCGAACACGACCGCGTAGCCGTTGAGAATCCAGCTGAGGTCGCCGAGCGAGGGGGGATGAGCGCCGCCGCTGAAGTCATGGCCGATGTCGTCGAAGGCGACGTTGACGATGAAGAGGTCGAGACCGGCGAGGAAGCTCGCGCCTATCAGGATCACAGTGACCGAGAGCGTGTGGCGAGGCTGGCTTGTAGATTCCATAGTCAGAAACGGTAGCGGCCTGACTATGGATTACACAAGTCAGGTTTGCTAGTGTGATGCATATGGCAGTCCAGGTGGAAGGCGCGTTGGCTTCGCGCGGTGATGTCGCGCTGGGGGACCGGTGCCCCATGGAGCGCACCCTGAAGATGATCGGCAATCGGACTGCGCTCTTGCTGCTCCGGGAGGTGTTCTACGGGGCGACCAGGTTCGACCAGCTATGGAAGCGGGTGGGCGTCACAGAGGCGGTCGCCGCGCAACGGTTGCGCGAGCTGGTCAACTCGGGGGTGCTCGAGAAACAGCCCTACCGTGAGCCCGGCCAGCGCACTCGCCATGAGTATGTCTTGACGCCCGCTGGCCACGACCTGATGCCGGTCGTCCTGGGCCTGCTCCGGTGGGGTGCGACCCACGCGCCGGACGGTGGTGGCGTGGCGATGACCCACGCCGGTTGCGGCGCCGAGGTCCAGGTTGCCGTGCGCTGTGCGGCCGACCATGACGTGTCCGAGTCTGAGGTCGTCATCGCAGCCGCCGGTTGACCGGACGGGGGGAGTCGCCGTTACGCCGCCTTGTCACCGTATGCAGCGTCGGCGCGGCCGCTGGGATACGTGTGCCCGGCCCTGGGACACGAGTGCCTCGGAACGTTGGAGGACTTGCGCAGGCGGTCACGGCGAACGACGCTGCAACATGTTGGCGGCGGTGCTGGGAAAGGAGCTTCACGGTGGCTGCACGACGAGTCGTGAACCTCTTCGGGAGCCCGTGGGATGCAGATCTTGTCGCGCAATCATTCTTTGGTGTCTGCCGGTTCAACGACCTACAGCAGGAGCTCGGGATCTCGCGACACGTCCTGACGATGCGGTTGAAGGAACTGGTTGCCGAGGGGATCTTGGTTCCTCGGCAGTATCACCGCGGCCCTTCACGATATGAGTACAGGCTCACCGAGAAGGGGCGCGATCTCTTGCCAGTCCTCATCGCCATGACGTGCTGGTCCGAGCGGTGGCGACCCCTCAACCCCGCGGAGGGCAAGCTCGCCGTTCATGAACGTCTCAAGGAGCTGGGCGCCGTCCGCGCTATTTCGCATCGGGAACCGGAGTAGGTCTCAGTGCGCAACGCCACCGAACGATCCGACTACGGCCAGACTGTCGAGGTCAGCGAAGGCGTCTTCGCCTACATCCAGCGGGACGGAAGCTGGTGGATCAACAACACTGGGTTCCTGGTGGGCTCGAACGGTGTCGTGAGCATCGACGCATGCTCGACGGAGGCGCGGACGAAGGCGTATTTGAAGGCGATCGCGACTGTCAGCGACCTGCCTGTGCGCACGCTCATCAACACGCATCACCATGGCGACCACACGTTCGGGAACTACCTCTTTCGGACAGCCACGATCATCGGCCAGGAGCGCACGCGAGCCGCACTCCAGGCATGGGGCACGCCCCGTTCAGCGCCGTACTGGACGGAGGTCGAGTGGGGAGCGATCGAGCTCGCTCCGCCCTTCCTCACGTTCGAGGAATCCGTCACGGTACATGTCGACGAGCTCAGGTGCGAGGTCAGGCACCTGGGCCACCCTGCCCACACCGACAACGACTCTGTGGTTTGGCTGCCGGATCGTAGGGTGCTGTTCAGCGGGGACCTGCTCTTCAAAGGTGGCACGCCGTTCGTGTTCCAGGGTTCGATCGCGGGCGCGATTGAGACGCTGAATGAGCTCGAGCAGTTGGGCGCCGACACAATCGTCCCCGGACACGGCTCGGTGTGCGGACCGGAGGCGTTCGGCGACGTCAGGCGGTACCTCCAGTTCGTGCAGGACGTGGCAGCTAGAGGGGTCGCGGCCGGCGTCTCACCCCTGCAGTCCGCGCTGGAAACCGACCTGGGTGAGTTTGCCGATCTCCTCGACAGCGAACGGATCGTCGGCAACCTGTACCGCGCCTTTTCAGAGGAGCGTGGCGAGCCGTGGGGTACGCCGCTGGACGCTTCGGCCGCGCTCGCTGACATGGTCACATACAACGGTGGCCAGCCACTGACCTGCAAGGCATGAGCAATCGAGCAGGCCTCGGGCCCCACGGTCGCCGGCGACGCGTGCACTGCCCCCGAACGGATCTCCCGCGAAGGCATTCCGGCTAGCTGTCCTCGTCGAGCTGCGCGACCCACGCGGCGATCTGCGTTCGTGCGTTGAAGCCAAGCTTGGTGAGGATGTTCTCGACGTGACCTTGGGCGGTTCGTATCGAGATCACCAAGGTCTCGGCAATGGCCTGGTTCGTGAGGCCGTTCGAGACCAGTTGTGCGACTTCGCGCTCACGACGTGTCAGCACGGACCAAGGTGTCGTCGGATCCGCCGCCTTGCTCGAGGCGACCTCGCCGAGTGCATATGCGGTGGCGGCTTCGATGGTCAGACCCTCGCCTTTGGCGTACGCCCGGTCGAACGCGGCACTGCCCAGCTTGTCGCGCGTGCGACGCTGAGCGTCTTCGTGCAGGGTCACCAGGTCCGGAAACGTGGCAGTCGGTGTGCCCGCGACGGACGACTGGGCCGACGCCACTCCAAACAGCACTGCGGCGCGCTCCATGGAGCCGTCGTGAGCAGCTACCAACGCAAGGCCCTCCAGGCACCACACTGATCCGAGTTGGTCGTGCATGGAGCTACGCAGCCGCAGGCTCTCCTCCAGGTTCGCGCGTGCGACAGAGTTCGCGCCCTCCCGCATGTGTGCCAGGCCCAACGCCCACAGCGAGTAGGCGCGGTACCAGGTCTCCCCCCGCGGCTGAGTGAGTGAGAGAACTCGCTCATGAGCCGCCCTCGCCGCATCGTGATCTCCCATGAGGGCGGATGCGAGCCCCAAGCCGATCAGGATCTCCAGTTCGCGGTTGAGGTCGCCGGCGTCACGGTGGCCGAGCGCAGCGGCAGCGAGGTCTCGGGTCGCGGACGGCAGATCGCCCTGGAAGAGCGCCAACATGCCGGAAACACTGGCGACGTAGGCCGCCGACGAGGCCCCAGGGACTTCGGACGCCACCGCTCGGGACCTGGCCACCGCCGCTGCGGCCACGTCGACGTCGCCCTGGAATCCGGCTAAGGCGACAAGGCAGAAGAGCGCCTGAAGGAGCGACTCGCTCGGCGGAACGTCGTCAGCCGCCAGGGAGCGCTCCAGCCAATGGCGGCCCTCGCTCAGCAGGCCCCGCGAGATCCAGTACATGTGCAACGAGCCGCCGATCAGCTGAGCAGCCTCCAGGTCTCTCTCTCGGAGGCTTTGGCCCAGCGCCGTTCGGATGTTGGGCAGCTCACGGTCCAAGCGACCCATCCAGCGGATCTGCTCAGGCCCGACGAGCTCCGTACTCGCCTGTACGACGAGATCCTGGCACCACGACGCGTGGCGGCCCTGCATGGCTGCGAGCTCGCCCGCCTCCTCGAGGCGCTCGACGCCGTACTCCCGCAGCGACTCGAGGAGGTCGAACCGAGTCGCCCCGTCGCCCGAGGCGGTGCTCCGTCCCACGATGCTCTTGTCGACGAGCGCGGTCAGGACGTCCAGCAGTCCGGCCTCGCTCAGCCCGTCGGAGGTGCAGGTGGCCTCCACAGCGTCGAGCTCGAAGCCGCGGGAGAACACCGACACGCGTCGCCAGAGCTCCTGCTCGGCCGGCGAGCACTGCTCGTAGCTCCAGTCGACACACAGCCGCAGGGTCTGGTGTCGCGGCGGTGCCGTCCGGCTTCCTCCGGTGAGCAGCTGGTACCGCTGCGTAAGCCTTCGGGTCAGGTCCTTGAGCGACAGGGTTCGCAGCCGTGCTGCGGCCAGTTCGAGGGCGAGCGGCATGCCGTCCAGCTGACGGCAGATCTGTGCAACGTCCTCGCCGTTCTCGCTGGTCAGGAGGAATTCAGGCAGTGCCAAGACGGCCCGTTCCGCGAAGAGGTTCACCGCCTCGAAGCCCGGCAGGGACTGTGCGTGGGTCGAGCCGGAGTCAGGAACGGTCAAGGGCGGCACGCGCAGCACCGACTCTCCTGGGATACCTAGGGCCTCGCGACTGGTCGCGAGGACGCGGAGGTCTGCGCAGGTCCGCAGCAGCAAGTCCACCAGCGAGGCGACCGCGCCCACGAGGTGTTCACAGTTGTCCAGCACCAGGAGGAGGTGCCGGTCTCTCAGCGAGGAAGACACTCGGTCCAGATCAAGAGCAAGTGCCTGATCCCGCAGACCGAGCGCCTCACCAACGAACGGGACCAGCAGCGCTGCATCGTTCAGATTGCCGAGCTCGACGAAGCACACGCCGTCACGGAAGGTGCGGCTCATCGCCGCCGCGGCACGCAGGCAGAGACGCGTCTTCCCCACACCGCCTGGGCCCGTAAGCGTCACGAGCGGCGAGGTTCCGAACTGACGCCGTACGTCGGCAAGCTCCTGTCGGCGACCGACGAAGGTGTCCACCTCGATCGGCAAGGCCCCCGATGGCCTGCGAAGCAGAGTCGACTCGCTGGTCATACCTACCCTCATCCGGTCGCGCTGACAGTCCGATGCTAGGGGACGGTGTTCTCGGCGAGCCCTGTGACAGTGACTGCCAGCGACTTGTTAGATTGGCGTGGTGAATTCGCAACCTGGTTGGGAGCGCCGCAAGGCAGCCGCCCGTACTGCTCTCGCCATGACGGCGGCGGAACTGTTCCGCGAGCGCGGCTTCGACGGGGTGACGGGCGCCGAGATCGGGACCGCAGCGGGCTACTCGGAGCGGACGTTCTTCCGGTATTTCGAGACCAAGGAGGACGTCCTCTTCCTGGGCATCCGGGAGATCTTGGACGACCTCAAGGAGATCCTCCACCAACCTCCGCCGGACGGAATCACGAGATGGGACCAGATGCGCCAACTGGTCGTGGACTCTTCCCTGCGCATTGCGGAGCCTGGCCTGGACTTCGAGACCTTCTCCATCGCCAGCTGGATGCATGAGCCGGCCATCAACCGCCGGTTCCGTGAGTACTCCTCCGAGCTGGAGGACATGATGATCGATGCCCTCGCGCGCGATGCCGGGGTGTCGGGCGAGGAAGACCTCAAGTCCCAGGTAGGAGCCCGGTTGATCACGGCTGGTTACCTCTCCGCCTTCACCGTGTTCCTCTCCAAGGGCGGCGACCTCCCCAAGCTGATGGACGAAGCATTCGCGATGATCGGTCCGGGCGAGGCAACCGCGCCACCCAAGACCAAGAAGGCAGCGAAGGCCTCACTCGCGAAACGGACGAAGGGCTGAGTCAGCCCAATAGGTGGTTGTGCTCCCCTAGACGTGGCGTGGGGTCGACCGCGGCCGGCACGAAGCTCTCGAAGCGCGCGGGCGTGCGGATCACGCGCTCGGTCCGTTCTCCTTCGCCGACCGTGACCGCAAGCTCGTTCTCGGCGAAGAGCGGCGTCTCGATGACCTGCTTCCAGTTGTACGCGCGCGTGGCCATCAGGCCCGCCTCATGGAGGATGTCGACCCATTCGTCGACGCCCTTCGCGGACAAGATCGCATTGAGCTCCTCGCGGAGCTCGTAGAAGTTGACCGACCGGAGCTTCTGGTCCGCAAACCGCGGGTCGTCGGCCAGGTCCGGGCGACCGATCACCTGCGTGAGCAGCGTCCAGTGCTTCGGCGTGTAGGCGCTGAGGACCACATGGCCGTCGGCCGCCGTGAACGCCTCGGACGGCTGGGTAGCGAAGGCGACCTTCTTCTTCGCCGGCCTGGCTGACTCGGGCAGGGGCTGCCGAGGAGTCTCCGGCTTCGGCGGCCGGTTGAGAAAGAGCGTCAGCTGGTTGGCCTGAAGGCTCACGGCTACGTCGTACATCGCCACGCGGACGACGTCGGCGACACCGTTCCGCTCGCGATTGAGCAGAGCTGCAAGAACGGCTTGCGCCATCACGTGGCCCGTCGCACCGTCGACGAGCTGGAACGGGATGATCTGCGGGCCGCCCTCCTGGGTCTTTAGCCCCGTGAGCATGCCCGCCTCGGCCTGCACCATGAGGTCGAGGCCCGGACGGCCGCTGTTGGGGCCATTGCCCCCGTACGCCGACAGCCGGGCGTACACGAGTTTCGGGTTGAGGGCCCGGAGCTCATCAGGGCCGAGGCCGAGCTTCTCCATGACCCCAGGGCGGAAGGCCTCGAGCACGACGTCGGCGGACTCGCAAAGACGAAGAACAGCCTCCCGACCCTCGGGGGACTGGAGGTCGACCTCGATCGACTTCTTGCCTCGGTTGTTGGGCAGGAAGTAGGCGGCTAGCGGCTTGTCGCCGACCACGGCGACGATCCGCCGGGCGGCCTCGCCACCGGGGGCTTCGATCTTGATGACCTCTGCACCAAGGTCTGCCAGGACCTGGCCCGCAAGTGGGCCGGCGACGTTTTGCGTGAAGTCCAGGACGCGCAGTCCGTCCATGGGGCGAGGAGCGGTGCTCATGAGTCAGCCTTCCGGGGTGAAGGTCACCGGCATCGACGTGATGCCGTGGATGAAGTTGCCGGCCAGGGGCACGGGTTCGCCGGCCTCGATGTCAGGAAGTCGGGTCAGCAGCTCCTTGAAGAGCGCACGGAGCTGCGACTTGGCGACCTGGTTGCCCAGACAGAAGTGCGAACCACCGCCACCGAACCCGAGGTGAGGATTGGGGTTGCGCGAGAGGTCGAGGCGCTCGGGGTGGTCGAAGACCTCCGTGTCCCAGTTGCCGGACGGGTAGAACATCACGACCGGCTCACCCGCCTTGATCAGCTGGCCGCCCAGCTCGAAGTCCTCGACGCAGGTGCGCTTGAAGGTCATGACCGGGCTCGCCCAGCGGACGAACTCCTCGATGGCCGTGCCTATGCGTGCGTCGTAGTCCTCCATCAGCCAGGCTCGCTGCTCGGGGAAGTCGGTGAGCGCCTTGACTCCGTGACTGATGGTCTGCCGCGTCGTGTCGGTTCCGGCGACGCACAGCAGGGTGAAGAACGAAGAGATCTCGACGTCGTTGAGCCGTTCGCCGTCGATCTCGGCCTGCACCAGGGCCGTAATGAGGTCGTCTCTCGGATCGCCGCGACGCTCGTCGGCGAGGCGGCGAGCCAGCTTGGTGAGGTACCAGCCGACTTCAGCCAGTGCGGGACCGCGCTCGCGCCCGCCGCGGATGTCTTCGTCGTTCCAGCCGACGATCAGCTCGGCAGCCGCGACGACGTCCTCCCACTCGTCCTTGGGGACGCCGATCATCTCGCAGACAGTGCGCATCGGGAGGACAGCCGAGACCTGGCTGACGAGCTCTGCCTGCCCGTTGCCGGCGATGGAGTCCACGATCGCCTTGGCGTTGGCCTCGATCTGGTCCTGGATCGTCCGCACCTGCCGTGGAGTGAACGCCGAGCTGATCAGCTTGCGAACCTTGGTGTGGTCAGGAGGGTCCATCACGAGGATGGACTGCGATCCGCGGTTGACGTCGCGCGGGAGGTTCTCGAAGGTCACCCCGTTCCCGGAGATGAAGATGTCGTTGCGACGGCTCACCTCCTGGATGTCGGCGTGACGCACCACGGCCCAGTAGCCGACGTCCTCCGGGTCCGCCAGCCAGGCTTGTTCCACGGGTGGCTGCCAGCTCACGGGGGCCTCGGCGCGCAGGGCGGCGAAAGTCCTCTCCCTGGACCGGGCATTCAAGCTCCAGAAGGCCTTCGAGGAGAGCTCGATCGGGTAGTAAGGGCGGGGGGTCTTCAGGGGCTGGGTCTCAGTCATCGGTTCACCTGCGGACGGTAGATGGACTTGAGCTGCTGGTACGCCGACAGGCCCTCCGGGCCGAGCTCACGCCCCAGGCCGCTGGACT